>NZ_DBLYGC010000011.1:0-101472 GCF_056818865.1 Butyribacter sp. | reverse complement strand
GCGCGAGGCGAACAATTTCGATGAGCCTTGAGGCTCAAGCAGGAAAAAGCCCCTTATAGGGGCAGAGCAAACCACCGGCTAAGCCGGTGGTTATGATTGTTTTGTGCATGTCTTAAGACGAGAGAAAAAAATTAAAAAGTATACACCGATAAATCGGACAAATACTCCGAAATATATGTTCTATATCTTTTTCTTATGTCAAGTTATACTTGTCATAGAGGAAAAAGGGGGTGTCTGCCATTAGTAAGTCTGTTAGAAACCAGTATCTTGAATTTTTGGCTGAAACGGGTATGACACGCTATGAGTTTTCAAAAAGAAGTGGAATCCCAGAAAGCACATTATGGAGTTTGGCTCAAAAAGAAGATTATGATGTGAGGGAAAGCAATATTCGAAAAATTGCTCAGGGAATGGGAGTGCCAGTTTCAGATCTTTTTGATGACAACAGCAATACAGTATGTCTTGAGGAGAAGAGTGAAGTATGGATTATAAAGAATTATCGTAAATTATCAGATAGACGAAAAGGAAGTATAGAAGGTTACATAAAGGCATTACTAGAGGAAGATGGTAATGATAAATGTCAATCTAGTTAAAAGGTATTCTGAAAAAATCAGAGTACCTTTTTTTATCTATATACACCGATAAATCAGGAGTAATATCCGATATATGTGTTCTATGCAAGAGAAAAATACTCATTTATACTTTAGATGTGTCCACAGGAAATAATCCTATCAGACACAGACAACTGAATACGATGATTTCACTGGACGTAAGGAACAGTTACGCATTGCGCCGTGCCGCAGATGCGCCAGGATCGGTAAGACAGACACAAAGGAGATAGCTTATCAGGTATTTTTTTTGATTGATCTGTCTGATGTGAGATGCCGGGAGCGATAACATCCATGCAAAAGAGGAATTGTGGTGATTCCGTGGTTGCGACTGTTCTATGATAATGATACTCCCTTTATGGTCTATAAGAGATGGTGCGAGTCCAGAGTGTGCTGCTGACCACAGTGACCGGTGATTTCAACTGGAGAAATTGTTTCATATATCTTGACAATATACACAATGCGTGGTAGCATATAAACTATACAAATTAGTATGTTAGGAGACAGTATGGAACTAAAGGAATTATTAAAGGAAGCAAGAAAACAAACAGGCATGACACAGAAACAATTTGCTGAGTATTTTAGAATTCCTTACCGAACATTAGAAGATTGGGAACGGGGGGTTCGGCATATAGCAGAATATCTTCTTCGGCTAATGATCTATCGTTTGGAAATGGAAAAGCTAGCAGAAGGACTTTCTGAAAAATTGCCAGATTGATGACGGAGGTGAATGAGTGCTATGAAAGTAGACCGTTTGGAAATTCCTATTTGGCAAAAGTATACGATGACGATAGAGGAGGCTGCAGCATACTTTCATATAGGAAGAACGCGTATGAGAGCACTTGTAGCAGAAAATCCATATGCACCGTATGTACTAATGGTGGGGAATCGGGTTCAAATAAAAAGAAAATTATTTGAACAGTTTTTAGATGAGGCAAATGCACTTTAGGGTGTTTGTGCTGAATACACTATGTTTTTACATATAAAATATGGTATTATATTTAAGTCATACTAGTGCTTAGCTTTCTTTAATGGAAAGCGAGGAAGCACATTATGAATATAAGTCGTAGAGACAAAAGAAATCGAAAACTGCATAATGGAGAAATTCAGTTAGCGGATGGTAGGTATCGTTATAAGTATGTAGATGAATTGGGAAAATCCCGATATGTTTACTCGAAGCGGTTAGTGCCAAATGATCCTGCAGTACATGGAAAAAAAGAAGAATCACTGCGTGAGAAGATTGCAAAGATTCAAAAGGATAAGCAGGATAATTTAGCAATGAGCCGAGGCGACATGACGGTACTGGATTTAGTGGAACTATATATTTCTCAGAAAATAGGTGTTAAGCCTAGCACAAGACTTGGCTACAAAACGGTAGTGAATTTTCTGAAAAACGATCCCTTTGGAAAGAGGAAAATTTCATCTGTAAAGACTTCAGATGCCAGAGGGTGGTTGATAGAGCTGCAAAAAAATGGCAGAGGATATAGTTCGATTCATTCTATTCGAGGAGTGCTGCGACCTGCATTCCGGCTTGCGTATGAAGATGATTTTATTAGAAAAAATCCATTTGATTTTGAACTGGCAAGTGTGCTTGTGAATGATAGTGTGATAAGACAGGCACTTACAAGAAAGCAGGAGAGATTATTTCTCGAGTTTATCCGCAAAGATGCGCATTATCAAAGAGTGTATGAAGGTATTTATATTTTATTTAATACTGGACTTCGCATTTCTGAGTTTGTAGGATTGACGATTGATGATATTGATTTTGATAATATGGTTATCAATGTAGATCATCAATTGGTTAGAGTATACAATGAAAAAAAGTCATACATTATTCAGAAAACAAAAACAACGGCAGGGGTGCGTAAAGTGCCAATGACGCCAGAAGTCGCTGATTGCTTTCGGACGATTATAAAAAAGCGAAAGAAAGTAAAAAAAGAACCGGTAGTAGATGGGTACAGCAATTTTTTATATTTGGATCAGAATGGAATGCCAATGGTGGCACTGCATTGGGAAAAGTATTTTCAGTTCATTCGTGAAAAGTATAATAAATTGTATAAAGAGCCATTACCAACAATCACTCCGCATGTATGCAGACACACATTTTGTACCAAAATGGCAAAGGCTGGTATGAATCCGGCGAAACTGAAATACATTATGGGACATAGTTCTATGGATATTACATTTGATACATATACTCATTTACAGGTAGATGATGTAAGAGAGGAAATGTTGAAGATGGTAGAAGTGGAAAATGAAAAAGTTATGCAGGAAAAAGTCGTAGATATTTTGCAACTAGAAGAGGAAGATGAGAATCTTTTTAACTTCTAGCTCCAGAGTGTCGAGGTGTAAAAGTTGAAAAATTACACCTTTTTTTACACCTTTTGCGAGAAAAGAAATGGCAAAATATAAGGTGTAATGAGAAAAAATTAAAAACTATATATCGTTTCAATATTATTGATGTGTACAGAACTTTTGGGTATTGAAAGGTATTAAAAGGATATGAGAAATTATGATTAGAGTATGTTTCATCTGCCACGGCAACATCTGCCGCAGCACAATGGCACAATTCGTTTTTCAAGACATGGTAAACAAAGCCGGTTTTACCGATAAAATTTTTATTGATTCAAAAGCAACCAGCACGGAGGAGATAGGCAATCCGCCGCACAGAGGAACAGTTCAAAAAATGAACGAGCTGGGGATACCGATGCAACCGCACTTTGCGTCTCAGGTAAGAAAGAGTGACTATGATAAGTTTGATTATATAATTGGAATGGACAAGTGGAATTATAAAAATATGATGCGTATTTTTGGCGGAGATTCTGATGGGAAGGTGTCACTGTTGCTTGAATTTGCTGGAAGTGGAAGAGATATTGCCGACCCTTGGTATACAGGAAACTTTGATGAAACATACAGAGATGTTAAAGAGGGATGTGAAGCATTGCTTGATGTGTGCAGGAATATAGTGTGAAAAATAAGATTGAAAGTCATTGATACAGTACATTAAGTGAGTTCAAAATCATTCAGCTTTTGCCAAACAGCCAAAAAATTGTAATCTATGGGTGATACGAATTGTTGATGTAATATTACACATATGTTAAAATTATATTTGGTACGATGAATTTTGATAAAAGGGTTAAACTTTTTGGAGAGGTGAGGATCTGAATGAATTGGAATTATGATTTTTACATAGCATCGTCAGTTGTTTTGGTGGTGCTCATAATATATTACTATCGGGTTGCTGAGCTTGGCAAATTTTCGAGAAGAATATATGGATACTTTTTAATAATCTGTTTTGCCTGCTGCGTGACGGATATGTTTGCAAGCCTTGTGCTTATCAGGCATTTTCACGAGATGATAGTGCTTAATTATCTGGGACAGATGGTGGCATATTCATTTCAGCATTTAGTGCCATGCATGTACTTTTTGTATATAGTATCTTTGGCAAAAGAAAATGACCATTTTAGAGGAAGAAAGTTACTTTGGTTTATTCCGGCGGCTATTGAGCAATGTATGATATGGACAGATTACTTTACGAATGCTTTGTTTAAATATTCCGTAGAGGGAGGGTATCAGCGTGGACCGTTTATGCCTGTTTTGCTTGTGTGCACTATATATTATTTTGCAGCAGCTATGTTTCAGGCTTTTTCAAAAGACAGTGTTATGGAAATGCGTTACAAGCTCGTTACTGTCTGGTTTATGTTTTTGAGTTTGGTTGCTATGCTTGTACAGATGCTTAATCCGATGCTGATGGTCATAGGGGCAAGTAGTGCGCTCGGTTGCCTTATAATGCAGATGACTTTGCAAAATCCTATACTTATCATGCAGGCAAATCATAAGGAAATTGAAGCTCGTGAAGCTGCTGAGGAAGCCAATAAAGCTAAAAGTACATTCATTGCAAATATGTCACATGAAATAAGAACGCCTATGAATGCGATATGCGGAATGGCTGATATTTTAGGTAAATGCGAACTTACCGAACTTGAACACGAGTATGTTGATACAATACAGACGGCGGCAGATTCACTTTTGTCTATTATAAATGATGTTTTGGATTTTTCAAAAATAGATGCGGGAAAGATGGAACTTTGTCCCGTTGAATATCGGTTTGACACATTTATTGAGGGTATAGAAAATGTCATTGCGGCAAGAATTTTTGATAAAAAACTTGAGTTTGAAGTTTTGATGTCAAAAGATATTCCGGTTTGTCTTTATGGTGATTGTGCCAAGATAAATCAGGTACTTGTTAATATATTAAGCAATGCAGTTAAATTTACTGACAAGGGTAAAATTAAACTTGACATAGATTCAAGATATATAAATGACGATGTTGTGGAGCTTAGTTTTGCAATAAGTGACACGGGTATAGGCATTAGAGATGAGGATATGGACAAGCTGTTCAATCAGTTCAGTCAGGTTGATGCCATGCGTAACAGAAAAAGGGAGGGAACCGGGTTAGGTCTCGCTCTTGCAAAGAATATTGTACAGATGATGAACGGAAGTATAGAGGTTCAGAGTGAGTACAATGTGGGAAGTTGTTTTACTGCTAAGATAAGACAGAGGGTATGTGAAGAACAAAATACTGATATTAAAAAACATGCCCTTGAAAAATATAAGAATAAAGTTATATTTGTATATGAAAATGATTACAGTAGCAGAAAGCATCTGCTTGAAATTCTCAAACAGATTGGTCTGAATACAATTTGTGTCAATTCCATAGACGAGATTGGCAGGGAAGTGTATAATATATATTCGGATAGTGACAGAATTTTTATATATAATTATTTTGATTATCAAAGAGTTAAAAATATATTGGCTGATAAGGATATGTTTGGCAATATAGAAAAAATAGCATTGCTTGAATTTTATACTGTTTTTTCTGAAAATGATGTACCAGAATTGTACATAAGAAAGCCTTTTGACCTGTTTAAGGTTTACAGGGTTTTATTTGAAAAGAAATCTGATATGGCTAAGGAGGCTTATGTACCTCAAAAAGGCATAGTGAGAAAAAATCTAAGCAGTGAAGTTGAGACTGATATTGACAGCGTTCCTAAAAAAACACAGGAAGTTTCAAACGAGAAATTTAAAGACGCGAGGGTTGCTGTTGTCGATGATAATAAAGTTAATTTAAGGGTTGCTGTAACCCAATTGAGAGAGTTTGGGGTTATTCCGGAAGTATTTTCAAGTGGAGAGGCAATTTTAAAGGCACTTGGCAGAGGCAGACAGTATGATATGATTTTTATGGATCATATGATGCCTGAGATGGATGGGGTTGAAACTACAAAATATATCAGAGCCATGTCATCGGAGTATTGCAAAAATGTACCTGTTATTGCACTTACTGCAAATGCCATAACAGGTGTTGAAACAGAATATAAGGCAGCTGGAATGAATGACTGGCTGTTTAAGCCTGTTAAGCTTGATGATCTTAAATCCATGATAATTAAATACCTGCCGGATTAAGAAAAGGTGTTACCTCAGTACATCTGATGCATTACCGGGGGGATAAAAGTTATCCGGGATTTGGAAAAGGGGGATTAAGATGGATGGAAAAATTTTTGAAAAATTGATTGATGTATCGGAGTGTGCGTTTTTCATTTCAAAATCTGGCGGCGATATGGAAATTACATATGCCAGCAGGAAATTTTACTCAATGCTTCAATATTCAAAAGAAGAATTTGAGGAAAAATATAACAACAGTCTTATGGCGGTTATCCTGCCTGAAGAAAAGCAGAAGGTCAAAAACCTTATTGCAAGGCAGTTTGCAGCTGGTGGAATAGTAAAGGTTGAATGCAGGGTAAAGAGAAAAGACGGGACTATTGCGTGGCTGGCAATTTCAGCAAAAAGTATTTTACATATGATGGAAAATAAATTTTTCTGTTCTTGTCAGGATGTCACGAAGTCTAAAAATAATGTTGAGAGTGTGTTTAAAGCGAAACACGAGATTGATGTTATTGCAAACAGTATTCCGGGTGGAGTTATAAAGATACGAATGAAAGACATGAAAATTCTTTATGCAAATGACGGATATTTTATGCTTTCAGGTTATTCCAGAGCGGAATTTCACATAAATTTTGGAGATTATTGTGACCGCATAATACATCCTTCTGATATGAAAATGGTTATGAGCACATTTGGCACTACTGTTGAAAATCATGGACTTTTGGGCTTTGAACATAGATTGCTCGGAAAGATGGGGCATACCAAGTGGGTTTATGTAAATGGAAGAAAGATTGATGATGAGAGCGGAGATGACGTATACCTTTGCGTTCTTATGGACATTACATCAAGAAAAATTATGGAAGCAGAGTTTGAGGAAAATGCGAGACGTTTTAAATATGTTTCGGAGTACCTCAAGGAGGCTATGTGGACATATGATATAAACGAGAAAAAGTTTTCCATGAGCGGAAGTCTCGGTGAGGCTTTCTCAGAAGAAAAATTTTTAAATACATGGGATGATTTGCCGGATATTCTCGAACTTTTCCATCCTGATGACGTTGAGATATTTGAAAAAAGGATAAAGGAAAGAGTAGAGAAAGCAGGCAGCAGCCGTTACATTTACCGTATAAGGGACAATAGTGCACTGTTTAGAAATGTTGAGATATGTGCCGTATCTGTTTCGGATGATGGTGGGGAAAAGCCGGACAAGATTTATTCAGTAGCCAGAATAGTTGATATGGTTGACGGAATTTCAACGGTTCTTGACAAAGAGAGAGATGAAATATCAGGTCAGAATAAACTTGTAAATATGGCTAAGTCGGCACAGGCTAAAGCTGAGGATAACATTACATCGCTTATGCCGTATGCATCATTTATGAATGCAGCAGAAAAGATTTTGAGCGGCAGAAAGGACGATGAACACTATGCACTTGTATGTGCGGATATAAATGAATTTAGAAAATTCAGTCACAATTACGGATTTTCGATAAGTAACAGAATTTTGGAAGAGTTTTCAAAAACACTTCTTGCAAATCTTGCACAGGATGGTGTCTGCTCAAGAGTTGACGGAGATTATTTTGTTGTACTTTTGAAATATGAACATCATAAAGACCTTCTGAAGATGATGTCATCTATGGTTAAGTCTAGAAATGTTGCAAGTGAGGAGGACAAAGAAGTAAATATAGAATTTGGTACAACCACAGGAATTTATCTTGTACAGGAAACGGATTGTGAATTGCTTGAAATGCTTGAAAAAGCTGACATGGCGAGAAGAAGCATTAAAGGACTTCGTGGAAATCATTATGCTATTTATACTGAGGACCTTAAGAGTGAACAGTTTAAAGAGGAAGATGTTATCGAACAGATTCATGATGCGGTAAGAAATCATGACATAGAGATATGCTATATGCCTAGAATATGCGGTGATAAAGATAATATTGTAGGCTGCAAAGCAGTACCAAGGGTTCAGTTGAAGGATGGTCAGGTTCTTGAATCTGACGATTTGATGAGACTTATTGAGCGTGGCGGAAAGTTGAACAGCTTTGCACTTGCTACATTGTCTTTGGTATGCTGCAGTGTTGGTGCATGGAAAAAAATGGGCAATAAAATAGTTCCGTTTTCAATTGAGATGACTGCAAGTGAACTTTCAGATAAAAATATTGTTAAAAAGATAGATGATATTGTAGTGAAACAGAATGGCATTGAGCCTGAAAATGTTATTATAGAAATTCAGGAGAGGTATCTTGCCGATATGACTACAGTGCTTGAGATGGCTATAGAAGAATTGTGTGCAAGAGGATACAAAGTCATCATAAGCAGATTCGGAACTGACCATACGGCAGTACATTCCATTAGGAAACTGAGTGTGACAGGTATAAAGTTCCACGGTGAATATTTTAATAAATATATGACTTCAAAGAAAGAATGCATTATTCTGAGTAAAACCGTGGAGATGGCAAAAAGTTTAGGTCTTACAGTCACATGTGGAGGAATACATACGCCTATGCAGGAGGAATTTGCAAAGAAAATAGGCTGTGAGATGTTTGAGGGCGATATGTATTACGGTGCAGTTAGAAGCAATGTATTTGAAAAATGTTTCCTTGAGAGTAAGGCAAAGGAGACAAATTAGTACGATACTGTTACAGGTTGCATTATCGCATAAATGTGTGTAAAATAATATTTATGATTTAATATTGAAGAAAAGTTAAAGGAGATAAAAAATGATTGACATAAGATTTCTGAGAGAAAATCCGGATATTGTTAAACAGAACATTAAAAATAAGTTTCAGGATGACAAGCTTCCGTTAGTAGACGAGGTTATAGAGTTTGATGCTAAGTCAAGACAAGCAAAGCAGGATGCGGATGCACTTCGTGCTTCAAGAAAGTCAATCTCAAAAGAGATTGGCGCACTTATGGCACAGGGTAAGAAAGAAGAAGCAGAGGCAAAGAAAGCAGAAGTTTCAAAAAATGCTGAAAAGCTTGCAGAGTTAGAAGAGCTTGAAAAAGAATATCAGGAAAAAGTTAAAGAGAGAATGATGGTTATTCCAAACATCATTGACCCAAGTGTTCCTATCGGTAAGGATGACAGTGAAAATGTTGAGATTGAGAAGTTTGGTGAGCCTGTAGTTCCTGATTTTGAAGTACCTTATCATACAGAAATCATGGAAAAATTTGATGGTATTGACCTTGATGCAGCAGGAAAAGTTGCAGGAAACGGTTTCTATTATCTTATGGGAGATATTGCGAGACTTCATTCGGCAGTTATATCTTATGCAAGAGATTTTATGATTGACAGAGGATTCACATATTGTGTACCACCTTTTATGATTAGAAGCAATGTAGTTACTGGTGTTATGAGTTTCGCCGAGATGGATGCCATGATGTATAAGATAGAGGGTGAAGATTTATACCTTATCGGAACAAGTGAGCATTCAATGATTGGTAAATTTATAGATACAATTGTTGACGAGAAAGAACTTCCAAAAACTCTTACAAGTTATTCTCCTTGCTTTAGAAAAGAGAAAGGTGCTCATGGAATAGAAGAGCGTGGAGTTTATCGTATACATCAGTTTGAAAAGCAGGAAATGATAGTTGTATGTAAGCCGGAAGAAAGCAAAATGTGGTTTGACAAATTATGGCAGAATACAGTTGATTTGTTCAGGAGTCTTGATATACCTGTACGCACGCTTGAGTGCTGTTCAGGTGATTTAGCAGATCTTAAAGTTAAATCTATCGACGTTGAAGCATGGTCACCACGTCAGAAGAAATATTTTGAAGTGGGAAGCTGCTCAAATCTTGGAGATGCACAGGCACGTCGTCTTCAGATTCGTGTCCGTGGAGAGAATGGAGAAAAATATTTTGCACATACTCTCAACAATACAGTTGTTGCACCACCTAGAATGCTTATAGCTTTCCTTGAAAATAATCTTCAGGCAGATGGAAATGTTCGCATTCCTGAAGCACTCAGACCATACATGGGCGGCAAGGAATTTTTAGAAAAATAGATATAGGCATATCGATGAATTGGAGGGATTGCACATGAGGCTTGAGAGGAAAAACCTTGAAAGAAAGACAGATGAGAATGTACATGAGTGCAAGCAATGCGGACGCATACTTAACAAAATGTACAGAGACGAGATATGTCCCGAGTGCAAGGATTTAAACTTATTTGCAGAGGTTAAAGACTACATCAGAGAGAATGATGTAAAGGAAATAGATGTTGCAGATCATTTTGGAATACCGGTTGCAAAGGTTAGAAGATGGATAAGAGAAGGTCGTATCCAGTACAAAGAAGGTGAGCACATCACACCGATTCATTGTCAGATTTGTGGAAAAACGATAGATTTCGGAGCTGTATGTCCGGAATGCAGAAGAAAGAACGGACTTCACATATATGCTAAAAAGAGCTATAGTGATGATGACATTCACAATGCGATGAGATTCCTTGGAAAAGAGGAAGAAGGTAGAAGATATTAGTGTATTGTATCATTGATGTAATACACTGGATTAAAAACAGTACGGAGTTTATTCGTACTGTTTTTTTGGTCCGCCCTTCTTATAATGCTTGAAACGATAAATTCGGATATATTTATTTCGAAGAGTCATCACTTATATGCGGAAAAATGCCTGAAAATAAGGATGAAGAGGTGGTTGACAAGTGGGTGCTTGAAAATTTCATGAAATCAGACAGTTCAATAGTACGAATGTACAAAAAAGTTGATGATTTATTGCTTCTTATAGTTGTCATTTTTGTGGTAAATATAATACTCAGCATACTTCCGGTAAAAAATATAATATCAAGACCGCCGGCAGAACTTGAGGCAAAGGATTGATTTTCCACTGCTTTTTGTGTTGTATCAGTTATATCATTTATATTTATAAGTTTGATATATGCAAATAAAGATGATTACGTCAAAGAGGTTTTGTGATACAATATAAAAAGATATTGGGGCAAAAGGGACTTTGCTCCTTGTATGAAAAATAAAAATTAAAATAAAAGAAAGGAAAGCAAAAACATGGAAACAAGAGTAGAGAAAACAATAGAGAGACACAATAAAGGATATAATTGCGCACAGGCGGTTGCCTGTACATATTGTGATCTTGTCGGAATGGACGAGGAGAGCATGTTTAAAGCAACAGAAGCATTAGGACTTGGAATGGGCGGCATGGAAGGAACATGCGGTGCACTTACGGGTGCATGCGTTATAGCGGGAATGAAAAACAGCTGCGGAAACCTTGATAATCCGATAAGTAAAGGGGAAACATATCAGTATTCAAGACAAATATTAAAAAAATTTCTCGACCAGAACAAAGCAACACGCTGTAAAGACCTTAAAGGCGTGGAGACAGGAGTAGTTTTAAGAGGATGTCAGGACTGCATAAGAGATGCGGCAAAATTCTTGGAAGAGATAGTACTTGCTGAGTAAGAATAAATTTTTATCATCCCCTTTAAAAAAAAACAAAAATGTGATACGATTATAAGAGAATGCAATTTTTTACACTTAGGCATTCATTTATAATCGAAAAATGAAAAGAATGAATTTAATAAAAAGAAAGGGGATGTTCAAGATGGATACCGCTGTTTATAATCATCTGCTTACGCAGTACCGTCCGAAAGAGTTGACGAAATACGATACACATAAAGCATCAGAGCTGAGAAGCGTTATGAATCGGATTGCAAAAAAAACAAAGACATCTCCGATATATTTAGTAAAGCTTACTGATGCAAAACAGTCATTTGCACTTGGAATAAAAGAATCGTCAATGCTGCTTGGAACAGGGCTTAAGGAACTTGCAGATACATCGCCGGACGGTGTGTTTTCAAAGAAAAAAGCATATGCTTCAGATTCTGAAAAAGCAGGAGTTCAGATTGTTAATGATGACGAGGAAAAACTTCCTGATGAATTTTCGTTAAAAATTGAGCATCTTGCCACACCTCAATATAATCTTGGAAATCTGTTGTATCCGTCAAGCGGAAGTCTGCCTGGGGGAACATATAAATTCAGGATAAGTGTTTTGGATGATATGTATGATTTTCAGTACAATGTAGGAAAAGATGCTGACAATGCACAAGTTATGAATGGCGTAGCTTCATTTATAAATAAGGCAAATATAGGCTTGAATGTTGGAATTGTATCAAATATGTCTGATGACAAAGTGAGAATGAGCATTGTTTCTGATGCAACCGGAAAGAGCGGTGATGAAAGAATTTTTACACTGACAGACAGAAACAGTGACGGAAAGCTTGGAATAGTAGATTATTTCGGACTTAATGAACTCAATGAGGAGTCGACAAACTCTAAGTTTTATATGGATGGTGTACCTAAGAGTACACTGGCAAATGAATTTACAATAGGAAAAGCGTTGAAGGTATCGTTGAAAAATGTGACCGATGCCGATGAGAATGTCAGAATACAGTATAGACCGGACAGTGAAAAAATACTTACGAGCCTGAATAAAATCAAAGATGCTTACAATTATATGATAGAGGGCTCAAACGAATATGCAAAAGTGTCCGATAAAACATCAAAGCTTGCATCAGAACTTGGGTATCTTGTAGAGCCATTTAAATCAGAGATGGAGTCGTGTGGTCTTATGTTTGAAGAGGATGGCACGATAAGAATAGATGAATTACTTGCAACCCAGGCGATAAACGACGGAGAAATGCAGAAACTTTTTTCAAAGGATTCAGATTTGTCAAAGCGTCTGCTTGGTAAAAGTGAGAGTGTAAAACTTGACCCTATGGAATATGTAGATAAGCTTCTTGTTTCATATCCAAACTACACAAAGGAAGGCGTAGGTTATTCGTACATCACTTCGTTGTATAGTGGTATGTTGTTCAATTACTATTGCTGATACATGGTTTTAAAAGACTTTAATTTTTAAATTTGATTTAAATTTACGATTTTGAGTAAAATATTACAAAAATATAATAAAAAAGGCTCATAATTTTTTGAAATGCCATATAAGCTAAAATTGCTGTATGATTTTGAATTGTTGCACAATTTAAAATGGCTTTTCTTTTAAAGTGATTATGAGCCTTTTTAATTTAAATCTAAATATTTTATTGAATACTTATAGAGCCCTTTGGTTCTATAGTTCTTTAACTATTTAACTACCGCGTCAGGGGCATCCTCATCGGTATTTGCAGAATTATCTATTGAGATTACCACCTTATGCGGCAGGCAGACAATAGTTTCTCCTTCATATTTTATACTGTGTTTCTTGACACAAGTCTGGTCAGGACAATCTGCGTCAATCATATCGGCAGTACCTTCGCTGATTTTCAGAATGTTTTTTCCACCATTTATACCTTCAACAGTAACAGTTTTATCTGTGTCAATAGGATAGGATGCGGTGATTTTTCCGTTAACTTTGACTGTGACAAACTTACCTGATTTGTGAAAATATAGTTTGTAAGCGGCAAAACAAATGACAGCAGCAACGACAACGCAGATGATAAGGATAATGTCATTGCGTTTCTTTGTATCTTGTAAATTCATGATTAAAGTCCTTTCATTATAAATAATGGAATTGCGAAACTACTTATATATTGTGTTAATTGCACAAAGATAACAAATACTATTTTAATATTAAGCGTATAACAAAAAGCAAGTATTATTATATACAAAAAAATATCTATATAAAAGAGTGAAAGAAAAGATTTGTACTAAAAAGAGAAAAATAATCGTTACAGTTTAAATTTAAATGTGTTATGGTCAGTTTAGAATAGAATTCCATTCTAAGCGTCAGTTAATTGTACAATCAAAATACTAAAAAACTCTTGACGGGGGATGCATTTTTGTGATATATTTGATAGGCGATGTAACAGGTCTTTTTTTTATGCCTAAAATTCTTTAGCGATATTAAGAAATAGGTCATGACTTAAAAGTCATGGAAACAGAACTAATCGTAACACAAAATATTATATGGAGGTGAAACCTGTGAGAGTAAAAATTACATTAGCATGTACAGAATGCAAGCAGCGTAACTATGATACTACAAAGGAAAAGAGAAATCATCCTGACAGAATGGAAACAAAGAAGTATTGCAGATTCTGTAGAAAGCACACAATGCACAAAGAGACAAAATAAGTCTTATTAAATATGCAAGCTATGCTTGTTACAGTAGGAGGCATGTTATGGGAGATTCCGAAAACAAAGAAGTAGTATTGAACGAAGTTAAGGCAGATAAACCGGAAGCTGAAAAGGAAGCATCTGTTAAGAAAGCTGACAAATCGGCAAAAGATAAATCTGCTAAGAAAAAAAGTGGTTTTTTCCGTTCATTGAAGGCTGAATTTAAGAAAATTGTATGGCCTGATAAGGAGACAACCGTGAAAGAAACTACTGCGGTAGTTGTTGTAACAGTTATTTTAGGCGCAATCATTGCTCTGCTTGATTTTGTTATCAAGACAGGCCTTGATAAGTTGATTCAGATTGGTTAAGGTGATAGATTATGGCAGATACAGAAGCGCGTTGGTATGTGGCTCATACTTATTCAGGGTATGAGAATAAGGTGAAAGCAGACATAGAGAATACTATCGTAAATCGCAATCTTCAAGATCAGATTTTAGAGGTATATGTACCTATGCAAGAGGTTGAAAGGGAAGGCAAGGACAAGAAGAAACTTGTTCAGCAGAAAATGTTTCCTGCATATGTTTTGATAAAGATGTTTATGAATGATGATACATGGTATGTTGTCAGAAATACTCGTGGTGTTACAGGATTCGTAGGACCGGGATCAAAGCCTGTTCCACTTACTGATGAAGAAGTGGCAAGCATGGGACTTATGAGCTCAGTAGCTGAAGCTCCATTTAGCATAGGCGATTCTGTAATCGTTACATCAGGTGTCTGGGAAGATACAGTAGGTATTGTTCGCCAGATAGATCTCAAGAACAAAACAGTTACAATAAATATTGATATGTTTGGTCGTGAGACACCAACTGAATTAAGCTTTAATGATGTAGAAGTATGCGGCTAATCAATCGCAGCAGTTTATAGATTATTACCAGGTATTTATTATTTAGGAGGTAAATTAAAAATGGCTAAGAAAGTCGAAGGATATATAAAATTACAGATTCCTGCAGCAAAGGCAACACCAGCACCACCTGTTGGTCCTGCTCTTGGTCAGCACGGAGTTAATATCGTACAGTTCACAAAGGAGTTCAACGCTAAGACAGCTGGACAGGAAGGTATGATTATTCCTGTTGTTATCACTGTATATCAGGATAAGAGCTTCAGCTTTATCACAAAGACTCCACCGGCAGCAGTTCTTATTAAGAAAGCATGCAATATTCAGTCAGGTTCAGGTGTTCCTAACAAGACTAAAGTTGCAACAATCACAAAGGCTCAGGTTCAGGAAATTGCTGAAACAAAAATGCCTGACTTAAATGCAGCAAATCTTGAAGCTGCTATGAGCATGATCGCCGGTACAGCACGCAGCATGGGTGTTACTGTAGAAGAGTAAAAAGTGAAGAGTGAAATTTTCACTGTATTATGTACACGAAATTGTACAGAAGTATAATATTAAAAAAGAATATCGCATAGAAAGATTTGTTATAGATTGAACGTTGTGGGAGGCGACATACATAAATTCCGGTATGTCTTAGAACCCGCCGTTACTACCACCAGGAGGTTTTATTATTATGAAAAGAGGAAAGAAATATGTAGAGGCTGCTAAGTTGTACGATAAGACTCAGCAGTATGATGTTGCAGAAGCAGTAGGTATTGTAAAGAAAACTTCTACAGCAAAGTTTGATGAGACAGTTGAAGCTCATATCAGACTTGGTGTAGACGGACGTCATGCAGATCAGCAGATTCGTGGTGCCGTTGTATTACCACACGGAACAGGAAAGAAAGTAAGAGTTCTTGTATTCGCTAAAGGTGATAAGGTTGACGAAGCATTAGCAGCAGGTGCTGATTATGCAGGTGGCGAGGAACTTATACCAAAGATTCAGAACGATGGATGGTTTGAGTTCGACGTAGTTGTAGCTACTCCTGACATGATGGGTGTTGTTGGACGTCTTGGTCGTGTACTTGGACCAAAGGGCTTAATGCCAAACCCAAAAGCCGGAACAGTTACAATGGACGTAACAAAAGCTGTAAACGATATCAAAGCAGGTAAGATTGAGTACAGACTTGACAAGGCTAATATCGTTCACGTTCCTGTAGGAAAAGTATCTTTCACAGAAGAGCAGTTAACTGACAATGTAAACACATTGATTGCAGCTATCACAAAGGCTAAGCCATCTTCAGCAAAGGGACAGTACTACAGAAGCTTTACACTTGCTTCTACAATGGGACCTGGAGTTAAACTTAATGTAGCTAAGCTTGTTTAATTATAAATTATAATTTTCGTGCATAGATTTCTACATTGGTTTAGATGACAGAAAAGCATATTTAATATAAAAAAGTACCATCGGAACAGACGGGTAAGTGGTCGTTCTGATGGTACTTTTTTGTATTATTGATTAAATATCAGGATATGATACAACGGATTACAGTGTTATATCAACATGGCTTGCTGCACGATATATTTTGTTAGCGTAAAAGTTAATTTTGTTTGTGAAATCACTGTCTTCTGAGAAAAGCTTGCCTATTTTTGAAGGTTTTGAACCAATTAAAGTATCTTCATCAAGTTTAAGCTTGCCGGATGCAGATATGGTGATACCCAAATCCTTAAGAGCGTCTTCCTGGTCTTTGGTAAGGTTTTTAACAAACTTTTCAGGATGATAAATACCGTATTCGTTGGATGAACCGGCACTCTCTAAAAGATTATTGTAGGTATTGACAAATGACTTTACGGTATTGAAAATATCAGTGCCGTTTTCCTGAGAAAACTCCATTTTGCGCAAAGCCTTTGAGATTTTAGTCATAGCACTTGAATCTGCCTTTGCAAGTTTATCTGTTTTATATGAAGCTCTCTGTTCGCTTTTAGAAGCATTTCTGTCAATTGAATAAAAGTCACGAAAATACATATCATATGATTTTGTGATGGAATAATCTATAGCCATGTAAAAGTCCTCCTTATATATGCATAATTAAATGTAAATCGTTGCTGTTCACAAATGTGGTGTCCCGGCAACTATAAATCTATTTATTATATCGGATAAATTGTAATCTATATTTAATATAGCACATAATGATATATTTTGTCGAAAAATCAAATAACTTGTCTAAATCTTATTAAAGTGGTATGTTTATATAATGGCGTTAAATGAAATTGTTTAAATGACAGTGGGAGTTTATAATATAATGGAAAAGCGGGAACACTCATTTTAAGGAGTTAATCCTGAAAAAGAACGGAGATATTGAAATGATATTCAGAGATATTGAACTTGGTGACAGAGAATGGCTTGATAAGAAGTTTAAGGAAGACAATAAAAAAGCATGTGAATTTTGTTTTGCCAACAATTATTTGTGGAGAAAATATTTTCCAACTCAGATAGCGCAGGAGGGCGATTGCGTTCTTCTGAGATATTATTCAGAAAATGATACGATGTATGTTTTTCCAATTGGCGCAGGAGATAAGAAAAAAGCATTAGAGCAGTTGTTTTTATATGGTCAGGCTATGGGAGAGCAGATACACCTTTATGGCTTGCTCGATTATGAGGTAGAACAGTTAAAAGAATGGTTCCCTAAGCACTTTCGATATGAAGCTGACAGAGATATGTTTGATTATATATATGAAACGGAGCATTTGACAAATCTTTCAGGAAAAAAGTTTCATGGAAAAAGAAATCATATTGCAAGATTTATGGATGATGATGACTGGGAATACGAGACACTTAGTAGTGAAAACGTGCAGGAATGCATTGACATGAACAATAATTGGATACAAAAAAAGTATGATGAGGATGCATGGAGTCAGGAAGTTCAGGATGAATACGACGTTGTAAAAAGTGCATTGATTGATTATAAAAGACTTGGACTTGTAGGCGGAGTTTTAAGAAAATACGGAGATGTAGTTGCGTTTGAACTCGGAGAACCGCTTTGCGATGATACATTTGTTGTACATTTTGAAAAAGCGTATGCAGATGTACAGGGAGCATATCCTATGATAAACAAACAGTTTGTTCAGCACGAATGTCAGGATTATAAATATGTCAACCGTGAGGAGGATGACGGAGAAGAGGGACTTAGAAAAGCAAAACTTTCCTATCACCCGGACATATTACTGGAAAAATACAATGCATATAAAATCGGGTGATAGTATCACTTTATAAGTCGTGACCTGATAAAACGTATATTTAAGATAATGTAATGTACTTCTTAAATGGCAATAAAATGTAAAATTTTACAAAAACTTGTCTTATTTTACAAAGGGGGTGCAATTTTATAAAAAGTATGTATAATAGTAAATGTCAGACAGGGAATATGTCTGATACTAATAAAAGTCAATCACATAGTTGCAACAGAGCAACGAAGAGATATACCCCTCAACCCCACCCCATTGGAACGACCAATGGGGACTCTTTTTTTCTGATGAAATAAATATCAAATAAAATGAGCCCCCATCTAGTATGTGTTGTAATAGAATTTTAAAATTTTCTTTTTTATCGTAATTTATAATGATTTTTTTATTTAAGTCGTTTCAAAACTTCAAGTGTAAACTTCCAAGTTCTTTGTACACTTTCTATGGAAAGTCTTTCTTTTGCAGTATGAATATCGTATATTGCAGGTCCAAAAGATACACAATCAAGTCCCGGAAGCTTCTCAGAGAAAAGACCACATTCAACTCCGGCGTGAAGTGCATTGACTACAGGTTTGTAGCCGTACTGTTCTTCAAATACTTCTGACATTAAATCTCTAAGATGAGATTCTTTTTTGAATTCCCATGCGGGATATTCGCCGACATTAGTAATATAGCCGCCAAGATTATCCATAAGGCATGAAATCATATCCATAAGCATAAACTTTTCGCTGCTTACGCTGCTTCGTATTGAAAAGCTTGCCTGCATCTCATTTTCAGTTGTTTTCAATATTCCCATATTAAGTGAAGTCTGTACAAGTCCATCTATGTCATGGCTCATACGATGTACACCACCCGGAAGATTGACAAGGGCAGTAATAAATCCATTAGTAGATGATTTTGTCATTGCATTAGCAGAAGTTTCACCACTAAATGACACGGCAGTTGAAATTGAAGGGTCTGTTATTGCATATTCATTTTTGTACATATCATTTAATTCTGATATTTCAGAAGCAAATGCATCTTTATTGTTAGCATCATTTAAAATAAGAACAGCAGTTGTCTTGTTTGGAATTGCATTATCTTTGAGACCACCGTTGACACTTACGAGTTTGAAATCATATTTTTTAGAGAGAGAATATAAAATTCTTCCCATAAGTCTGTTTGAATTTGCTCTGTCCTTGTTTATCTCTGTACCTGAGTGACCGCCTAAAAGTCCGGAAATTGTTATTTCTGCCATAAGTCCGTCAGTTTTTTCAAATGTAAGAGGAAGATGTGCCGTTGTAGAAACACCGCCTGCGCAGCTTACAAGGAGATAACCCTCGTCCTCAGAGTCAAGGTTCAGCATTATTCTTGATTTTAATGGTGAATAATCAAGGCTTGCAGCACCAAGCATTCCTATCTCTTCGTCTACCGTAAATACAGCCTCGATTGGCGGATGTGGAATGTCTGCAGAGTCAAGGATTGCAAGTGCGAATGCAATGGCAATTCCGTCATCTCCACCGAGAGTAGTGCGGTCTGCGTGGATGTTATCGCCGTCAACTATAAGTGAAAGTCCATCTTTTTCAAAGTCAATGTCACAATCATGTTCCTTTTCACAAACCATATCAAGATGTCCCTGAATTATAACGGAAGGAGAGTTTTCATAACCCTTTGTGCCGTCTTTCCAGATAATGATGTTGTTAGACTCGTCCTGTACATATTTTAAATTGTGCTCTTTTGCGAAAGAAACGCAGAAATCACTTATTTGTTTTGTGTTTCTTGAACCATGTGGTATAGAGCAGATTTGTTCAAAATAATTAAATACTGATTTTGGTTCTAAATCAGATAAAATGTTGTTACTCAAAATATTACCTCCAATAAATAAAAGTTGTGCCTTATTTATAAATAATTCCATAATATTGTTATCATTATGCAAAGGTCAAAATACCATTTGTTCCCAATATCATAACGTTATGCAAGGGTCAAAATATCTTTTAAACTCTTAAATATGGAAATTTTAAAATATGGCATTATATAAACAAATATACCACAAAAAAATTGTAAAACAAGTAGATTTTATATAATATGATGCAAGGGTCAAAATACCTTTTGAGCACAACATCGTAAAATGTATTACCTACATTAGTGTAATGTATCATTGACAGCACACTTAGATGTATGTTCGACATTATTTGATAGACCTTTTTGAGAAAATAGGTTACAATAACGACAAAAGTAAAAACGGAGGTTATGATTTGAAGATATTAGTTGTTTTTACAGGAGGAACGATTGGAAGCAGTATTTCCGATGGATATGCTGTTCCTGACAGTGATAAAAAATATAAACTTATAGATATGTATGAAAAAAGCGCGAAGGAAAATAGAACATATCAGACTAAAGAAAAAATAGAGTTTGACATGGAGTCACCTTATCAGGAATTGAGTGAAAACAATACAGGAAAGCAGATATTTACACTTGCATCTTATTTAAATGAGAAAACAGGTAAGGATTGTGGGTATGATGGAATTATAATTACGCATGGAACGGATACACTTCAATATACGGCAGCGGCACTTGGCTACATGTTTGGGGATGTGGATATACCTATTGTGATTGTGTCATCAAATTATGTTCTTGATGACAAGAGAGCAAACGGTCTTACGAATTTTGCGTATGCGGTCAAATTTATAGAAGGAAAGTATGGAACGGGGATCTATGTTTCATATTGTAATACAGGCGGAGAACCGGTTATTCACAGAGGAACAAGACTTATGGAACATGCTACATATTTTGATGATGTGTACAGCATAAAAAAATCGGAGTACGGTTTCTTTGATGATGGAATATTTATAAAAAAATTAAAGAAAACAGCTAAACATGATTTCTTTGAAAGTACAAAGATGTGTTCTGAGATAAGAGAACGATTTTTGAAAAAGGAGAAAGAGGAAAATACATTTTCAGACATTATTCTTGTAAAGCCGTTTCCGGGGATGAGATACAATGTATTGCCAGACGGAACAAAAGCGGTAATTCACACGACCTACCATTCTGGTACTATGTGCAGTAAAAGTCCTGATTTAAAATCATTTGCTGATGATGCAAAAAAAAGGAATATACCGATATATATTTATGGTGCGGGTGAAAGTGTAGATTATGACAGTGTGAAAGTATTTGAAAAATTTGGATTTGAGGTATTGCAGGTTGCGGCATTACCTGCTATGCTGATGAAACTGTGGATTGCAAGTGTAGTATTTGACAGCAGAAATGAGATTTCGGAATTTATGATGAGAGATGTGTCTGGAGACATAAATTTAAATGTATAAAAGAGAGGTAGAAATGTGAGAAATAAAAGAAATATTGCAATTTTAAGTATATGTTTGATAATTGCAGGTTTATATGTTATAAGCGGTAAAAATACGGGAGAGCCAAAGAAAGTTACGGCATATTATGAAAGGCTTAAATCTGAGCCGGCAGTAAATGCGACGGGAAGTGTTATAGATGCAACGGCGAACCCTGCGACAGGGGGTGTTATCATTGTACCTACAATAAAACCTGACGATGACGTTGTGCCTACGGCAAAGCCTTCACAGACACCCGGCGTCAAGAAAAATGGATTTGTGACAACAGCAAAGGGAAAATATTATTATAAAAACGGAGTTGCACTGAAAGAAAAATGGCTTACGGTAAATCAAAAGACATATTATTTCAGAAAAAACGGTACGGCGGCAACAGGTATATATAAGATAAACGGTGTAATATATCTCTTCAATAAAAATGCTGCACTTGCCAAAAACAGATGGATTGTGGTTGATGGTAAGAAATATTATGCAAAAGAAAACGGACAGGCTGCCATAGGATATAAAAATATAAACAACAAGGGATATTATTTTGAAAGCAATGGTGCAATGCATGCCGGTTTTATCAATATAAACGGAAAGAAATATTATTTTGGCAAAAACGGTGTAAAAGTAAGCGGTAAAAAGAAAATAGGAAAATATATGTGCTATTTCAAGAAAACAGGAGCACTGTATAGAAAAATTGATACCGGAAAGAAGCTGGTTGCACTTACATATGATGATGGGCCGTCAAAGAATACAAATACGATTTTGAAAGTGTTAAAAAAATATGATTCGGCAGCTACATTTTTTGAGGTGGGAAACAGAATTGCTTCTTACAAATCAATTGTAAAAAAGATTGATAAAATGGGTTGTGAAATCGGAAATCATACATATGAGCATAAAATTCTTTCAGGCTGCAGCAAAGCAGAGATAAGAAAACAGATTGACCAGACAAATTCTGAGTTAAAGAAAGTTATCGGAAAGAAAACCATAATTACAAGACCACCCGGAGGAAATCACAATAAAACAATTGACGGCATAATAAAAACACCGATTGTATTGTGGTCTGTAGATACATTGGATTGGAAAAACAGAAATTCTGCATACGTCACAAATGCTGTCTTGAAAAATGTTAAAGATGGTGATATTGTTCTTATGCATGATTTATATGAAAGTACGGCTGACGCTTCTAAAAAGATTATTCCTGCTCTTGTAAAGAGAGGATATCAGCTTGTTACGGTAAGTGAACTTTCTGATTGCAGAAAGGCTATGAAGAATGGGGAAACCTATAGTTCGTTTCCGTTAAAATAATAATGAAAGGCGTGGTATACAATGGGTAAAGAAGTCAAGACTAATGCAGTTCGTATACTTGACAGAAATAAGGTAGATTATGAATTAAAAAAATATGAGTGTGATGACTTTAAAGACGGGGTATCAATAGCAGATATGCTTGGACAGAGCTATGATATGAGTTTTAAGACACTTGTGACGGTTGGCAAAAGCGGAAAATATTATGTATTTGCCATTCCGGTTGACAAAGAGATGGATATGAAAAAGGCTGCAAAGGAAGTCGGGGAGAAAAACATTGAAATGCTTCATGTGAAAGACATAAATGCAGTTACAGGTTATATAAGGGGAGGATGTACTCCAATCGGTATGAAAAAGAGTTATCCTACAGTGATAAATGAAAGTGCAAAAGAGCATGACAAAATAATTGTCAGCGGAGGAAGGCTTGGACTCCAGATAATACTTAAACCTGATGACCTTATTAAGGTCACAAACGGAAAATATGCGGATATTATAATGCATTAAAATTAAATAAATAGGGCTGTTTGTTATTGAGCAAAAGCAGATAGCTTTTGTTGCATTATTTTGGGAGGATTTGCTCAGAAATGAGGATTAATATGAGTGAGAGAGAACATGTAAGGGGAATGAAGAAGCAGACGGATAACAAGTATTTAAATATGTATGAATTAAATGCCGTTGACAAAAACGGAAGGGAGCATCCATACTATTTTGCGACAAGAAGAAAAGACGGAGACCTTATGTGCCAGACAGGAGAACTGAAAGCAGACGGAACGGTTATGTATGCGGTTCTTAAAGATGACCCTGAAAAAATAGTTATGGTAAGACAGTACCGTTATCCTATAAATAAATATATTTACGAACTTCCCGCAGGTCTTATTGACGAGGGGGAGACTTCAGAACAGGCTGCTGTCAGGGAAATGAAAGAGGAAACAGGACTTACATTTGAGCCGTTCACGGACTATGATGACTGTCTTAAAAGACCGTTTACACAAAATCAGGGAATGTCAGACGAATGTGATACAGCTGTTTTCGGATATGCAGTGGGAACACCTTCTAATGCCGGAAATGAGGCATCGGAGGATATTGAAGTAGTAATTGCGGACAAAGCAATGGTAAAGAAAATTCTCAAAGAAGAGATAGTTACAATAAGAGGTGCGTATCTTCTTATAAACTTTTTACACAGTGATAAAAATGATCCGTTTGCATTTTTGAGAATTTAGGTATATTTTGCGGAGGTAGAAAATGAGAAACAAAACAAGAAAATTCCTAAGTATATTACTTTGCTTTTCGATGGCTATCGGTATGACAGGGTGTACAAAGAAAATAAAAAAAGAACCAAAGCCAAAGCCGAAGGTAACTGTTGCGGTTGAGAAAGGAAATTCCAAAGCGACAGGAAAAGGTGACGGACAGGCAGACTCGCCGATTATTATAGGATGCGACAGATTGAATAAAAACTTTAATCCTTTTACAGCAAAAAGTAATGGGGATAAAGAAGTTGTCAGACTTACTCAGGCATATCTTGTGACAAGTGACAGAAAAGGAAAAACTGTTTATAAAGGAATTGATGGTGAAGTAAGAAAATATAAAGATAACGGTTACACTTATTACGGACCGGCAGATATATCGGTACAATATAACAAAAAGAAAAATAAAACATTCTACAAGATAAATTTAGATAAAGGAATGTTTTTTAGTGATGGGGAGAAAGTGACTGTTGATGATGTTATTTTTTCGATGTATGTATTTTGTGACAGTTCGTATAAAGGTGACGAACAACTTGGCAGACAAAATATTCTGGGTCTGAAAAAATACAGAAAGAAAAAGAAAGTGAAGAAAATAGCCGGTATCAGAAAGACAGGAAAGTATAGTCTTACTCTTATAACATCCGGTTACAGCGATGATACAATTAAGTCACTGTATATTCCTATATGTCCATTGCATTATTATGGAAATGAACAAAGATATAATTACAAAAAAGGTAATTTTGGATTTAAAAAAGGAGATATATCGTCAGTTTGTGCCAACAAAAAATCTCCTATGGGTGCAGGACCATACAGATATGTAAAGTATGAAAAGAAAATTGTATATTACACATATAATGAACTTTATTTTAACGGCTGCCCTAAAACTGCTTTTGTCCAGATAAAAGAAATGCACAGCATTTTAAAAAAGGCTGAAAAACATATTGCTCAGGCGGTAAAACAGGAAAATGTGGCAGCACAGCAGGATACCGCGGGTGAACAGAATGGCGGTGAAAAGAGTGATGACACTGGAAAAAATAATGATGATGCTCTAAATCATGTTGCTGAAGTGACAGAGATTACCCATGGTGTAGTTGATGTAATGTCAAAGGACATAACAGGTGATAATCTGGAATGGATAGCTAAGGCAAATTCAAACGAAGAATTGTCGGGAAATCAGATAAATACACGCTTTGTTGCCGAAAATAAGTTTAGTTATATAGGAATAAATGCAAAAAATGTGAGCGTCGGAGGCGACGGAGGTTCTAATGAGTCAATAGCATTGAGAAAAGCGATAGCATCGGTTATCAGTGCCCAAAGGATAAACATGAAAGAAGAACTTTCAGACAAAGTAAAAATAATAAATTATCCGTTTACATCAGATTCGTGGCTTTCGCCGGCAGTTGAAGATAAGAATTATAACAGAGCTTACAGTGACTCGGCAGATGGTGGCGAGATATACAATGATGATATGAGTGATGAAGAGAGAAATATGGCAACTGTAGAAGCTGCACAAAAGTATCTCGAGAAAGCAGGATATAAGTTTGATGAAAACGGAGTTATCGAGAGCGTACCTGAAAAAGCATCAAAAACATATCGCATAATGATAGAAAACGGCAGAAAAAATATGCTTTATCCAATGGTAAAAAAGTCTTCTGAGCTGTTGGAAAAATTAGGAATTGAACTTAAAATTGTTTCAGTGTCTAAAAAGCAGATGATGTGTAAAAAAACTATCAAAAATGCACAATTATGGTGTGCAAAAACAGATACATCATATGGCTTCAGATTAAGCAGAAAATATACATCACAAAAAAGTATGTTTGGCATGAAAATGCCAATGTTTTCCTCTTATTTGAAAAAGACTGATGAGACAGTGCGTGCGGAAAGAAAGAAAAAAACATATAGAAAAGCATTTAACACGATATTAGAACAGGCGGTTGAAGTGCCAATCTGTCAAAAGCAGAGAATTATAATGTTTAGTGCCTCAAGGATAAAGATGGACACAATGACAAAAGATACGACAACATACTATGACTGGATAAACGAAATTCAGAATGTAGAGATGAAGGAGTAGAGATGACAGATAAAATTGATTTTAAAATAGGTGACATAATAAAAATGAAAAAAACGCATCCATGCGGGACTAATGCATGGGAGATAAAGAGAGTAGGAATGGATATTAGGCTTCGCTGTACGGGGTGTGACCATCAGGTTATGCTGCCAAGAAAACAGGTGGAGAAAGGCTTTAGGGGGTTTTTGTGATTTTTCATTTTTTGAAAAAAGTGCTTGCATGGGACAAAATTATGTGATATGATAAGAAACTGTGATACATTAATTTTTCCTTGCTCTTTTCTGTTAGGACAAAGTGTGTTGAAACACATCGATTTTGAGATTATCACGCAAAGTCGGAGTCATGAAGAGAGCCAGAGACCAAAAGGAGGTACAGACAGCTATGAACAAATATGAATTAGCATTAGTTGTCAATGCAAAGATCGAGGACGATGCAAGAGTAGCTACTGTCGAGAAGGCAAAAGAGTATGTCACAAAATTCGGCGGTAACATTACAAATGTTGAGGAATGGGGCAAGAAGAAGCTTGCTTACGAAATTCAGCATATGAAAGAGGGATTCTACTACTTCATCCAGTTTGATGCAGAAGCAGGTGTTCCGGCACAGCTTGAGCAGGCAGTTCGCATCATGGACAATGTTCTTAGATACTTATGCGTTAGACAGGAAGCATAAGAAAGGAAGGTGTTTCCTTCATGAATAAGGTTATTTTAATGGGACGTCTGACAAGAGACCCTGAGATTAGATATTCAGCAGGAGAAAATCAGACAGCCGTTGCAAGATATACACTTGCAGTAGATCGTAGATTTAGACGCCAGGGTGAAGAGCAGACAGCAGATTTTATCAACTGCGTAGTATTTGGCAGAGGAGCAGAATTTGCTGAAAGATACCTTCATCAGGGCACCAAAATTGTGGCGACAGGTCGTATTCAGACAGGCAGCTACACAAACAAAGATGGTAATCGTGTTTATACAACAGATGTTGTTGTGGAAGAACAGGAATTTGCTGAGAGTAAGGCGGCAGCATCAGAGAATGCAGGCGGCGGCTACCAGCAGGCAGGTGCAGCAGCACCGACAAGACCGGAACCTACTCAGGCAGCAGGTGATGGCTTTATGAATATTCCGGATGCCATCGAAGAGGAATTACCATTTAAGTGTTAATGTTTGTAAAAACATTACTGAAAAATTAAGGAGGATTTCGACATGGCTTACAATAAGAGCGATAGAGAAGGCGCAAGAAGAAGACCTATGCGTAGAAGAAAAAAGGTTTGTGCTTTCTGTGCAGACAAAGAGCATGATGTAATTGATTATAAAGATGTAAACAAGTTAAAGAGATATGTCTCTGAAAGAGGAAAAATTCTTCCTAGAAGAATTACAGGAAACTGTGCTAAGCATCAGAGAGCTTTAACAGTTGCAATCAAGCGTGCAAGACACGTTGCAATTATGCCATATACAACAGACTAATTAAAAACTGTTTTATAAATAAAACCCATTTTGACAGATTTATCTGTCAGAGTGGGTTTTTGTTTTGCTTTATATTTGATTTTTAAAACATATTAAAATGAAAAAATACACAAAATCAATTATCAAATATACGGAAAATTTAATCTGTAATAAAATGTTATGTTACCGTTCACAAACTATTAACAAAATAAACATTGCACATTCATAATAGTTAGGTAATATATAACCATCAAATGAAACGAAATCATTTGATAAGTGCTTAAATTTTTTTCATACCTTCTCCTTTAAGAATCGCTTCTCCAGGCGGTTCTTTTTTTGACTACAGATTTAAATTTCTGTTATACTTAAGAGAAGAGGATTTTAATTTTAAACATTAGGATTTGTGGTTCAAAAGGTATTTTGATGGGGTTAAAAGGTATTTTGAACTTTGCATCATATAAAAAGTTATATAGAGAGTGGAAAGGTGTAATATGGGAACTACTGTGAGTAAAGAAGAAAAATTAGAAAATTTAAAAAACTATCTTAAAGAATTGGGAAGTGTTGCGATTGCTTTTTCAAGCGGGGTGGACTCTACATTTCTCATGAAAGTAGCGCATGATGTTCTTGGAGAAAAAGCAGTTGCTGTTACGGCAGTGTCATGTTCGTTTCCTGTCAGGGAACTTAATGAGGCGAAAGCATTTTGTGAACGTGAAAATATCCGTCAGTTTATATGTGAATCTGAGGAACTGGATATAGACGGATTTTCAAAAAATCCAAAGAACCGCTGTTATCTGTGTAAAAAGGAACTGTTTAGCAAAATCCTTGATATAATTCATAAAAACGGAATAGAATATGTGGCAGAAGGTTCAAATATGGATGATAATGGAGATTACAGGCCGGGACTTCAGGCGGTTGCAGAACTTGGAATAAAGAGCCCGCTTCGACACGTCGGTCTTTATAAATCTGAGATTCGTGAACTTTCAAAAAACATGGGACTTTCAACCTGGTCAAAACCTTCATTCGCATGTCTTTCATCCAGATTTGTCTACGGTGAAACGATAAATCGTGAAAAATTAAAAATGGTTGAACTGGCTGAGGAATATCTGATGCAATTTAATCTTTCTCAGGTGAGAGTGAGAATTCATGGAGAAAAAGAAAGCGGGATAATTGCAAGAATAGAACTTTCTCCTGATGAGATTGAAAAAATGATGAAAAATGAAGTAAGAAATAAGATATATGATAAATTCAAAGAAATTGGTTTTGATTATGTTTCAATGGACATGTTTGGATATAGAATGGGAAGTATGAATGAAACTTTGTGAGGTGAAATTTTGTGATAGAGAGTGAAGTTAAAAATTTGTTGAAACAGTTGGCGGCAGGAGAAAAAAATGTTGATGAAGTTATGCTCAAGTTAAAAATGGAACCGTTTGAAAATCTTGGATTTGCAAAGCCGGATTTTCATAGAGGCATAAGGCAGGGAACTCCTGAAGTAATATACGGTGCCGGAAAGACAAAGGAACAGATAGCAGCGATTACAAAAGCATTGCTTGACAAGGGACAGGAAAGGGTACTCATTACAAGAATGGCTGCTGATGCAGCAAAATTTCTGAGTGAACACGACAAATTCAGAATGACAGAAAATGCTGAATTTGCTTTTTTTTATGATGAATTAAGCGGGATAGGAATGGTTGGAGAGTTTCCAAAACCTGATGCTGACGGAAGAATTGTAGTTGTGACGGCCGGTACAAGTGATCTTCCGGTTGCAAAAGAAGCTGTCTATACGGCAAAGTACCTTGGCAATGAAGTGACAGAACTCCTTGACGTCGGGGTGGCAGGACTTCACAGACTTCTTGGAAATTTGGAAACAATATTTGATGCAAAGGTGATTATTGCAATAGCCGGCATGGAAGGTGCTATTGCAAGTGTTGTCGGCGGTCTTGCGGATTGTCCGGTTATAGCGGTGCCGACAAGTGTCGGTTATGGCGCATCTTTTGGCGGTTTATCAGCACTGCTTTCTATGCTGAATTCATGTGCGAGTGGTGTAAGTGTTGTAAATATAGACAATGGTTTTGGTGCGGCTTATCAGGCAAGTATGATAAATCATTTGTAGGAACAAAATTATAAAAGAGTTTTTCATAGATATTTTATAGCAGGAGTGAGGATTATTATGAAACAATTATATCTGGATTTAGGAATGGGAGCGGCGGGAGATATGCTTACCGCCGCATTACTGGAACTATGTCCCCACAAGGACGGGATTATCAAAAAGCTTAATTCGCTGAATATACCTGGCGTACATTATGAACGTGAGATTATGAAAAAATCCGCTATATGCGGAACTCATATGCATGTGATTGTCAATGGAAGTGAGGAAGAATGTGGACATGAGCATGAAGAAGGTCATCATGAACACAGCCACCACCATCATATTTCTATGTCGGACATTGGAGAAATAGTTTCAAAACTTAATACATCTGAAAAGATAAAAAAACAGATTTTGGATGTTTACAATATAATAGCTGATGCCGAGAGCAGGGTGCATGGAGAGCCGGTCAGTCAAATTCATTTTCATGAGGTTGGAAACATGGATGCAATTGCTGATGTTGCAGCTGTCTGTATTTTGATAAATGAACTTAATATCGGGAAGATTGTGGTATCTCCTGTTCATACGGGAAGTGGTTTTGTAATGTGTGCTCACGGAAAACTTCCGGTCCCTGCTCCGGCAACTGCTCTTATTCTTGAAGGCGTCCCTTATTACAGTGATGGTTTAAAAGGAGAACTTTGTACTCCGACGGGTGCGGCACTCATAAAATATTTCGCAGATGATTTTTCAGATATGCCTGCAATGGTTGTAGAAAAGACTGGATATGGTTTCGGAAAGAAAGAATTTGAGAGACTTAATTGTGTAAGGGCACTTTTGGGAACTGCTTTTCAATGTTCAGAGGTTACTTCTGAATGTGACAATTCCTGCGAAAAGACTGACAAAGTAGTTGAACTTGCATGCAATATAGACGATATGACAGCGGAAGAGATAGGATTTGCCACAGAGAAAATTCTGGAGGCAGGTGCACTTGATGTATATACGATTTCAGCTTATATGAAAAAGAACAGACCGGGTACGGTAATCTGTTGTCTTTGTCATGAAGATGAGAGAGAAAAATTTGCAAAAATTATGTTTAAATACACTACGACAATAGGTGTGAGACAGTATAATTGTGACAGATACATTTTATCAAGAAAAACAGAAAATATAGAGACAGATTACGGAAATGTAAGAGTAAAGAAAACATCAGGTTACGGTGTTGAGAGAGAAAAAATGGAGTATGATGACTTATCGAATATTGCAAATAAGCGGCAAAAATCGGTGTTTGAGGTAAAACATGACATAAAACATTGACAAATATTATCGCTTGTTTAAAATTAGAATGAGGGGGGGAATTTACAAAAAGAGAGGATATTAAATATGGGAAAAAAATTAGGCGAGATGGCAAGTGGTTTGAAAGTTCATCTGACAGCTACTGCCGGTTTGGAACAGCTTGAATTTGAAACCAGTGTGGTTCAGGCGGGTGAAGGACATATAATTGTCGAACCTGTCAAACATAATGGCAAAATTTTGAATTTTTCCAATAGCTCAATTATTAAAAATGTTGTTGTTGATGCCCAGCCTTTACCTGAGAAATATATAAATGTAGATGTAGAGATTACAATGCTTGAAAACAAGAAGTACCATATAATACTCAGTGATAAGGAAGGAATACCTATCAATAGAAGAAATGAATTCAGAGTCTATGTTGGAAGTTATGTCACGGCACAGCTTGCAAATATAAATCAATCTATTGAGGCTATATTAAAGGATGTCAGTGTAGGTGGGTTTTCTTTGGTTATACGAAAAGAAGGCATAGACGGCATTGTAGGCTGGGTGGGCCAGGCGATAAAAGTGGTTTATTATCACGGCGGCAGCAAAAACAGAATACCGATGGTATTTATTGGTCAGGCAGTAAGAGAAGAAGATATAGATGAAGAACGTGTTTTGGTTGGCTGCAAAAGTTTGAGGCAGCCGTTTGGAATAGAAAAATTTATTGCTGACAGGCAGAGAGAAGAATTGCATAGAAAAAATAATGGCGAATAAACAATAATGAAATTTTTCTTAATTCATTGTAATTAGTTATACATATATGATATAATTTTAAAAAGAATTAACTTTTAAAACAGGAAAAGCGAGGATTATTATGAACGATAGAAACACAGATTTATTTTTTAATGAGGACAACGAAGAAGTAGCATTGATTACGCTCAACGATGAGGAAGGCAATGAAGTTGACGCTGCACTTATGGCTGTATTTCAGATTGAAGAAGTATACAGCGACGAAGAATTTGCTGTACTTATGCCGTTAGAGCAGGATGAAGAAGCTCTTATGAACGGACAGGGAGAGGTACTAATTTTCAGATATTTTGAGGATGAAGCCGGTGACCCGAATTTTGAGCCTATTGAAGATGATGAGATGGCTCAGACAGCCGTTGACGTTTTCCAGGCGATGGTAGAAAACGGAGATATAAACATCCAGTTTAATGCAGAAGAAGAGGACGAGGAAGATACAGAGGAAGCTTCAGGCATTGCCGGAAATAATTCTATTGACTTAGGAGATGTAGTTGTTCATCTTGATGATTACGATAAATAATCGATACTGATTTCAGAAAACTTTTATTAAAAGGGGCATCGTTTAAGGTGCCCTTTTTAAATTAAAAGCTTGCAAATATTATGAAAGGACATGGTGATTTAAATGAACTTTAGAACAGTTGATGAATTTGAAAATTTTGATTTTAATGAGGCACATATCGGTGGCATAGAAGTGAAAAGCGGTCATGTTTTTTTGTATCTTGACAATGTCATGATTTCAGCTAAAAATTCATGCAACAGAGATATACGGGAAATGCGTACAAATGAGCTTGTATTGAAATTACAGGATGGTCAGATTACTTCATTTGTAAAAGAAGGAGTAAAAGTTTACAATGCCGACGGTGTATTCCAGAGAGAAATACCGGACGAGATAATACCGGCAGAAAAATATGAGGAAACATTTGAAATGCTGTTTGATAAATACATGCTTGAGGCAGGCATAAAGAAAAATGATGAAACAGCAGAAAATATTTATGAATTTGAGATTGAATATGAGGAATTTTCATATCTGCTTGTAGTGAAAGCGGCTCATGATGTAGAAGAGTGGGATAAGTTTATGAATAAGTAGAGTTGAGATTTTCTGCTTGACATATGTACACTCAATTTAGTATCATGTTGAGAGGTAAAGACTTAGAAAAAGAGGAGTACACATTGTAGTCCGCCAGAGAAAATGGTTCGCAGGCTGAAAGACCGTTTAGGTACGAAAATGTGGAAGGTAGCTTTGGAGTTGTGGATATGAAAGCCTGTTTTTTGACAAAGTGTTGAAACAGTCGTAAAAGATTGCGGTTTATTACGTTGTCAGAAACGGTTATTAGTTTTCAACGGGTCATTCCGTTAAAGATGTTGAGATGATGTTTAAATTTTTAAATAAGACAGAGTGTATTTATTCTGTACCAGGCAGTAGTGAAGGTTTAAACATAAAAAAAGGTGGTACCGCGTATATAGTTTATTCGCCCTTTATCCGTGATTATACGGATAGGGGCTTTTTTATGTTCAGAAAGGAAAAGTTTATCATGGCAAAAGAATTAGAGAAAAATTACAACCCTGCCGACATTGAGAAAAGAACTTATGATAAGTGGCTCGAGAAAAAATATTTTCATGCAGAAGTAGACAGAGATAAGAAACCGTTTACTATTGTTATGCCACCTCCAAATATTACAGGACAGCTTCATATGGGACATGCCCTTGACAATACTTTGCAGGACATCCTCATTCGTTTTAAACGTATGCAGGGATATGAAGCACTCTGGGTTCCTGGAACTGACCATGCATCTATCGCAACAGAGGCAAAAGTGGTAGAGAAACTTGCAAAAGATGGAATCAAGAAAGAAGATATTGGACGAGAAAAATTTCTTGAGCATGTATGGGACTGGAAAAAGCAGTACGGCGGCCGTATTGTCGAGCAGCTTAAAAAAATTGGTTCTTCATGTGACTGGGACAGAGAGCGTTTTACAATGGACGAGGGATGTTCAAAGGCAGTAAAGGAAGTTTTCATAAAGCTTTACAACAAAGGACTTATCTATCGTGGTGAGAGAATAATCAACTGGTGTCCGCATTGTCTTACATCTATTTCAGATGCAGAGGTTGAATATGAGGATCAGGCAGGTCACTTCTGGCATCTCCGTTATAAGACAACAGACGGAACAGGTTATATTGACCTTGCGACAACAAGACCTGAGACACTTCTCGGTGATACTGCAGTAGCTGTAAACCCAAAAGATGACAGATACAAAGATATGGTTGGAAAAATGCTTGACCTTCCTATAGTACACCGTCAGATACCTATTATTGCAGACGAATATGTAGATATGGAATTTGGTACAGGTGTTGTTAAGATTACACCGGCGCATGACCCTAACGATTTTGAAGTTGGACTTCGCCACAATCTTGAAGTTATAAATGTACTCACTGATGATGCAAAGATAGTTGCAGATTATCCTAAATATGCAGGAATGGACAGATATGAAGCGAGAAAAGCAATCGTAGCAGACCTTGAAGCAGAGGGAGCACTTCTTAAAGTAGAAGACCATGAGCATAATGTAGGAACCTGCTACCGCTGTCATACAACAGTAGAGCCAAGAGTCTCAAAACAGTGGTTCGTTGCAATGGAAAAACTTGCAAAGCCTGCTATTGAGGCAGTTAAAAAAGGTGACACAAAGTTTGTACCACCTCATTTTGAAAAGACATATTTCCACTGGTTAGAGAATATCCGTGACTGGTGTATTTCACGTCAGCTCTGGTGGGGACATCAGATTCCAGCATTTTACTGTGATGACTGTGGAGAACTTGTAGTTACTAAGGAAGATAAATGCACATGTCCAAAATGCGGAAAGCCTATGCGTCAGGATCCTGATACACTTGACACATGGTTCTCATCAGCACTCTGGCCTTTCAGTACACTCGGATGGCCTGACAAGACAGAGGAGATGGATTATTTCTATCCTACAAGCACTCTTGTAACAGGTTATGATATTATTCCATTCTGGGTTATGCGTATGATGTTCTCAGGACTTGAGCATACAGGAAAAGTACCATTTGATACAGTTCTTATCCATGGACTTGTAAGAGACAGTCAGGGAAGAAAGATGAGTAAATCACTCGGAAATGGAATTGACCCGCTTGAAGTTATAGATAAATACGGTGCGGACGCACTTCGTTTTACACTTGTTACAAACAACGCTCCGGGAAATGATATGCGTTTTTATTGGGAGAGAGTTGAGGCAAGCCGTAACTTTGCAAATAAGGTATGGAACGCTTCAAGATTTATCATGATGCATCTCGGTGACAACGAGATTACAACACCTGAGTATGACAATCTCAAAGTTGAGGACAAATGGATATTGTCAGCGGTAAACACACTTGCAAAAGAAGTTACTGAGAATATGGAAAAATATGAACTTGGTGTAGCTGTTCAGAAGATAAATGACTTTGTATGGACAGAGTTCTGTGACTGGTATATCGAGTTTGTTAAGCCTAGACTTTTTGCAAAGGATGAGGATAAAGAGTCAGCAAATGCTGCATTCTGGACTCTTAAGACTGTACTTATCAACTCACTTAAATTACTTCATCCGTATATGCCGTTTATCACGGAAGAAATCTTCTGCACACTCCAGTCAGAGGAAGAATCAATCATGATTTCAAATTGGCCTGAGTTTAAGGATGAGTGGGATAATAAAGATGCTGAAGATAAAGCAGAGCTTATGAAAGCACTCACAAAAGGAATAAGAAACAGAAGAAGTGAAATGAATGTAGCACCATCAAGAAAAGCTAAGGTATATATCGTAGCAGATGATGATGAGACAAAAGAGACACTCACATCACTTGTGCCTTCATATCAGCACCTTATCTCTGCATCAGAAGTACAGGTACAGAGTGACAAGACAGGTATTGAGGACAATGCAGTATCAGTAGTTATAGATAAAGCAACAATTTATATGCCGCTTGCAGACCTTGTAGACCTCGCAAAAGAAAAAGAGCGTCTCGAGAAAGAGAAGAAACGTCTTGAGGGAGAGCTTAAGAGAGTAAACGGAATGCTTAACAATGAGAAATTCATGAGCAAAGCACCGGAAGCAAAAATAAATGAAGAAAAAGCAAAACTCGAAAAATATCAGGCAATGATGAGTAAAGTAGAGGAAGAACTTGCTGCTTTATAAAATAATCAATTTTGTTTAAATATAAAGCTGTGGAGCAATTATTTGGCTTCACAGCTTTGATTTTTTATTCCACTTGCATTTAGATGTCATCTAATATATAATTTTCTTATAGTAGCGGTATTATACACTTTATCGTTATTAACAAGGAAGGGAGGAGGGTATAATGGAAGATAAAGCAAATGCAGAGGTTCTGGGTGGAGGAGAGATTACATTTTCAAATGATGGTTCAGAGGCGTATCTTTGCCTGATTACAACAGACAATACAAAATCTGATTATACGGTTGATGATTTGAAAAAAAGACTGCAGCAGGCCGGTGTTGTAAATGGAATTGATGAAGCTGAATTACAAAAAGTTATAGATGACAGAATGTACAACATGCCTGTTAAAGTAGCCGAAGGCAAAAAGGCAGTTGACGGAGTTGACGGATGGTATGAGTTTTTGTTTCAGACAGAGATTGATACAAAGCCAAAGATATTGGAAGACGGTTCTGTAGATTATTCCGAGTATGGAGATGTTCCTACCGTTGAAGAGGGGCAGACGGTTGTTATATATCATCCTGCTATTCCATCGGAGGATGGTGTTTCCGTAAAAGGTGAAACCATTATTGCAAAAAAAGGAAAGGAACTTGCCAGGCTTAGCGGCAGGGGCTTTATATATGATACGGAGAAAAAAGAGTATCGTGCAAAATATGATGGAAAGATAACATATCGTGATGATAAACTTCAGATAGAGCCGGAGCTTCTTATAGAAGGTGATGTATCATTTACAACAGGTGATGTTACATTCCAAAATGATATTCATATCCGTGGAAATGTGCTGACCGGAGTGAAGGTTATATCTGAGAGAGGAAACATTATCGTAGACGGATATGTTGAGTCGGCGACAATTAAAGCTAAAAAAGATATAGTCCTTAAAAACGGAATGCAGGGAAATGGAAAAGGGTATCTTGAAGCAGGCGGAGATGTGACTGGCAAATTTTTTGAGCAGGTTCAGATAAAGTGCAAAAAAGATATAAACGCTAATGCTATCATGAATTCGGATATTGAGTGTGGTCAGGATGTAATTGTATCAGGAAAGTATGGAATTATTATCGGCGGAAAAGTTTCAGCGACCAGATATATTCATGCGACAATTATTGGAAATATGTCTGAAGTAAAGACAACATTGTGTGCAGGTGTGGACGGTGACCTATTTGCGTTGCTTAACAAATGCGAACAGGATATTTCTGAGATAGGGAGAGAACTTGCAAAGATTACCAATGTACTCGGTCAGGTTCAGATACTTATTGAAAAGACAGGACGTTCCGATTTGATTGAGAAGAAGATGGCTCTTATGCGGACAAAAATTGAAAAAGATACAAAGCTTAGTGAGCTTACCAAAAAGAAACAGAGTATTGTTGAGAAGATGGGGAAAGCCAATCTTGCTAAAGTTACTATTGAAAAGATTATATATCCGGGAAATGTAATCACAATAAATGGTGTGAAAGCAGTTGTAACCGAAGAAGAGAAACATGTAGAGTATGCAAGAAGAGGTGCAGGAATTATAGTGTATAAGATTGGGGAATAAAATATTGTTAAATAATTTGTCGCAAGTTGCGGTGAATAAAAGTTGATAAATATCGGGAGGTAGTGTAGTATGGATTTTGAAGCTGAGTTGGCAAAATTTCAGCCAAGTTTGGAGATTGACCAGGCAGAGGATGCCATTTATGGAAATAATACAACTGACGTAACGGATTTACTTCATAGTATTTTAAAGGACAATGTGAATGGTAAAAATACTAAAAAAAATAAATCAGCAGGATGGGTGGAAGAGTAATGAATTGTCCAAGATGTAATGCCAATGTAGCTTTTAGTAAAAAAAGATGTGACAATTGCGGTCAGGATTTAAAAAATTACCGCAGGGTTGTCGGTCTTTCAAATATTTATTATAACAAGGGATTATCTCAGGCAAAAGTAAGAGATTTATCCGGTGCCATTTCGTCGCTTAAACTTAGTTTACAATTCAACAAATTGAATACTAATGCAAGAAATCTTTTAGGTCTTGTCTATTTGGAAGAAGGAGAAATTGTATCAGCATTAAGTGAGTGGGTTATAAGCAAACATTATCAGTCAGAAAATAATGATGCGGAAGACTATATCAAAATGATACAGTCAAATCCTAATAAACTTGAAACATATAATCAGACAATCCGAAAATATAATTCGGCACTTAATTCGGCAAAACATGGCGATGAAGATATGGCTATCATACAGCTTAAAAAAGTTGTAAATCTAAATCCTAAGTTTATCAGGGCACATCAGCTTTTAGCATTGCTGTACATGATGACAGGTAAAAAAGATAACAGGGTTAAAGCATTAAAACTTCTCAGAAACATCAGTCAAATAGATGTTACCAATACGACAACTCTGCGTTATATGAAAGAGTTGTCAGATGTCCACATCAGAGGAGAAAGTCCTAAAGTGCAGCCGAAGGTGGTCAAAAAAGAACCTGAGAGAAGAACTTTGCCACAGGTTGACCCTGATGCGTACAAGACGATTACTCCGTATAAAGAAGAAAGACCGTCCATTATGCCATTTATAAATATTGTTGTTGGTATAGTGATAGGACTTGCGCTTATGTATTTTTTGATAATACCTCATATGAAGTCGAATGAGGCTCAAAATGCAAATGACAGTTTTAAACAGTATAGTGAACAGCAGGCAGCAGATGCAAGCGATTCATCTTCACTGAAAAGCAAAAATGAATCATTGCAGAAAGAAATAGATGGATTAAAGAATGAGCTTAAACAGCTTCAGGGTGATATAAACACTGAAGATGGAAAGACAATACTTGATATTTATGATGCACTTTTCAGTTCAGCAAGTTCATATCTTGCAGATGATACTGAAAATGCTGCGAAAAAGCTGTTGGATATTGATGAAAGTACGCTTAAAAATGATTATGCAAAGAAAGTATATAACAGAATAAAAGACAATACTTTCGCAGCTATGTCGGAAAAATTGTATCAGCAGGGATATTCTTATTACAGCAGTGGTGATTATGGAAATGCTATTAAAACTTTGAAAGAGGCTGTTAAATATGATGAGACAAATGTCAAGGCAATTTATTTCCTTGGCAGAGGCTATCAGAAACAACAGAAATATGACAAAGCAAAGGAATATTTCGATACTATTGTAAATGATTACCCTGACTCAGACAGAGTGGCACTTGCAAAATCAAAATTAGCAGAGATGGGATATTAGTATGAAAGTTAAAATTTTCGTGCTGTGATAAAGGCAGAAGTCTGTCGCTTATGTAATCTAATATGATTACAGGCGGCAGATTTTTTATGTTATTAGGAAAAAGAAAATTTAAAATCATTGATTTAAAGTTTGAAATTAAAGAAAGGAAAAAGAGATTATGGACATGATGCATTATGAAATCAAAGGTGATTGTCTGGTGGTTTATATCAGGGATGATTTGGACCATCATGCCGTTACTTATCTGCGTGAAACATCTGACAGACTTATAGAAGCAGGAAATGTGAAAAATATTATTTTTGATTTTAAAGATGTAAGTTTTATGGATAGTTCGGGGATAGGACTTATTATGGGGCGTTACAAAAAAGTTATGTTTATAGGCGGGAAGGCAGCAGTAACAAATGTCGGAAAGACCGTTGACAGAATATTTAAGGTGTCAGGGTTATATAAGATTATAGAAAAATATGATACAATTCAGGAGGCATTTTATGAGAATAGAATTTGAGAGCTGTTCGCAGAATGAGGCATTTGCAAGGACTGTTGTTGCAGCATATATTACGAGACTTAATCCAACACTTGAGGAACTTTCTGATGTAAAAACGGCTGTATCAGAGGCTGTTACAAATGCAGTTATACACGGTTATGAGTCAGGGCCGGGAAGAATATTTATGACATGCAATATACATAATAATGAAGTGGAAATAGAGATAGAGGATTTCGGCGTAGGAATTGCCGACATAAACAAAGCTATGGAACCACTTTACACAACAAGACCTGAATGGGAACGCTCAGGAATGGGATTTGCATTTATGGAAGCATTTATGGATGAGATGAAAGTGGAATCTGAGGTTTCAAAGGGAACTAAAATTTATATGAAAAAGAAAGTCGGGGCAAAATAGCATGCATGATGAAATAAAGTGTTTGCTAAAGAAAGCCAGAGCCGGTGACAGAGAAGCAAGAAGCGAGATAGTTCAAAAGAATTTGGGACTTGTCTGGAATGTTGTCAGGCGATTTAATGGCAGAGGATACGAAGCAGATGATATATTTCAGATTGGATGTATAGGACTGATAAAAGCGATTGATAATTTTGACATGAGTTTTAATGTCTGTTTTTCTACATATGCAGTGCCCATGATTATGGGAGAAATCAAAAGATTTATGCGTGATGACGGTATGATAAAAGTGAGCAGGACATTAAAAGAAAACGGCTGGAAGATAAAACAGGCATCTGAAAAGCTGAGTCATGAATATGGCAGGAATGCAACTATAAGTGAAATTGCACAGGTTACGGAATTATCAGAGGAAGATATAGTACTTGCACTTGATGCAAATGTAGAAGTGGATTCCCTGTACAAAAATGTGTATAGGGATGATGGAAGAGAGGTTATGCTTGTCGATCAGCTTGTGGCGAAAGAAACGGCGTGCGATTTAGAAAAAGAAAAAGTGATAAATCACATTCTTATCGACAACCTTATAAAAAAATTAAAGGGGAGAGAAAAAAAACTGATAGAATACAGATATTTTAAGGAGATGACACAGACACAGATTGCGGACAAGCTTGGAATAAGCCAGGTTCAGGTAAGCAGGCTTGAAAAAAAGATTCTGAAAAAAATGTATATGGAATTAAATTCGTAAGACGAACTTCAGTTGTCTTGGAAATAACAACTTATAAAATATCTTTTGACCAAAACATCATATTATTGTGAATAAACAAAAAATAATAAGCCATACTACTGTTATCAAATGGTTGATGTTCATATGTAGGTGTGAACGTTATACTAGCAACATCAAATCAAAATCGAATGGAGGTTTGTGGAGATGATGAGAAACAGGGGATGGCTTATTGCCGTTATTATAGGAATTGCACTTATGACAACCGTGTGTTACTGCACTATACAGAGAAATACACGCACAGAATATACAAACGGAAGAATAATTTAGATAAGTGGGGGGATAAAATGAGTCAGGTTGAAAATAAAACGATTTATATAAAAGCTTCACAGAGTAAAAAAGTTACAAATAAAAGAATAGTTCTCTCGGAGGTACTTGATATTTTATCACTGGACAACAATGCAATGAAACGTGCAGGAGACATAGTTCTCCATACGGTAAAAGGTGATAAAAACGAAAAAGTTATTTTTTCTATTACAAAGGTAATAAATCTGATACAAAAAGAGTGTCCTGCATTTGACATTGTAAATATAGGTGAACCGGATTTTGTTGTGGAATATAAAATGCCCGTAAAACCAAATACGGCGTGGGAGTATACCAAACTTGCAATAACATGTATAATCGTATTTTTCGGTGCTGCATTTACAATTATGACATTTAATACGGATGTAAGTGTAGGTGATGTATTTGACGATTTTTATAAAATAGTTAAAGGTGTAGATAAAAGTTCGGGAAGTATTCTTGAAATTTCATACAGTATAGGTATACCGATAGGAATTCTTTGTTTCTACAATCATTTTAAGAGTGACAAAGTACATGATGATCCGACACCTGTTCATATCGAAATGCGAAAATATGAGGAAGACATGAATAAGGCGATTATAAAAGATGCGGATAGAGAGGAAACGATAAGAAAGTGATGCAAGGGTCAAAAACAGTTAGCAATCTGTGGCATCAGCTGTGGTAAAAATACCTTATGACCACAACATCAGAAAATAAGAATATAGGATTAAAGAATGGAGAATAAACATGGATATTTTGCAGGAGACAGCACTTGCAATCATTGGTTTTGCGGGAGGAGTATCTGTTGCAGCGGGAACATTTGCACTTATTACGGCACTTGGAATAATTCCGAGACTTGCCTCAAGAATGGGAGTTGCAGAACATGTATATAAACTTGAAAGTGCCATCGTTCTTGGTGGAACAATAGGCAGCCTTTTATCTGTATATCATTTTCCGATGAGAATAGGCGATGTAGGTATTATTATATTTGGATTATTTGCGGGAATATTTGTGGGCTGTCTTTCTATGGCACTTGCAGAAGCAATCAGAGTGTTTCCGATATTGTGTCAGAGAATAAACTTAAATTATGGAATTTATCTGTTGATATTTATGATGGCAGCGGGCAAGGCATTAGGTACGCTGTATCAGATGTATTTTGAATGGAACGGCAAGTAATGAATTGGCGTTTGGGTGATTAGGTGACACTTTAGTGGAATTTGCGTAGGCGTTGTGGAGTTGTTCGTCATTAAAAAATAAGAGTCAAACATATAAAAATAGAAAGTGTGAGGTTTAAAATGAATGAAAAAAACAGTAACGAGCCGAATATAGGAGCAGTATTAAATGAAAAAGACAAAAATAAGCAGAAGGAAATGTACAACAAGTATGTTGATAATATGACGCCAAAATCAAACGGATTTATGAATTGTCTTAAAGCATTCATTGTAGGAGGTGCTATATGCCTGCTTGGAGAAATATTAAACAATGTCTATGCTTCGTTTGGAAATGATAAAGAAATTTCGGCATTATATACAACGATAACACTTGTCGGAATAAGCGTAATACTTACCGGATTTAACATTTATCAGAAACTCGGACAGTTTGCGGGAGCAGGAAGCGTTGTACCGATAACAGGATTTGCAAACTCCGTTGTATCACCGGCAATAGAATATCAGGCGGAAGGTGATGTATTCGGAGTAGGATGCAAGATATTTACGATATCCGGACCGGTTATACTTTACGGTATATTCAGCAGTTTTTTGCTTGGGGTCATATATTGGATAATGAATATGTAGGGGCGGTTTTTGTTTGACGGACGTCATGGAAGTGGATATTATACGACAAATGGACGGCTCTCAGCCGTCCTTGAGTCTGAAAGTTTATATCAATCTATGCGTCAGAGCCAGAACATCCATAGAAAAATTTATTCCTAATTTTTTATAGTCAACATAGTAAAATAATGGTAATATAATACTTGGTAACATATTATACTATACAAAAGGGGGAATTTTTTATGTGGTCCAGGGTTGAATTGAAAACGCAGGCGAAAAATCTTTTAAAGCTTAATTATTGGATGTTTGTGCTGGGAGGTATTATACTTTCCATTGTTACAGCTGGTAATGTAAGCGGAGTTGGAAGAACAAATTTTAATTTTGGAAAGAAAGATGTTGATTACAATAGTGTCAGCAAAGGATTTGGTGAGGTATTTTCAAATGGAGATGCCACATCGGGAGGTTTGAATGATTCCATAAACAGTATTGCTAAAAATATTACACCATCAGTTGCGAGAGCTATTTCTGCTGTTATAATAGGTGGAATTATCATTGCATTAGTTGTTGTGATTGTCAGCATAGCAGTATCTGTATTTGTTTTTAATCCTATTGAGGTTGGAGCGAAGAGATTTTTTAGCAGAAGTTATGAAGCAAAATGCGATATGAGAGAAATTACATATGCATTTAAGAGCAATTATTTAAATGTTATAAAAATAATGTTCTTCAAGAATTTATTTACATTTTTATGGACATTGCTTTTTATTGTTCCGGGAATTATAAAGAGATATGAGTATTCAATGATACCGTATATATTAAGTGAAAATCCGGACATTGACATGCAGAAAGCATTTGAGGAGAGTAAAAGACTTACAGACGGTCAGAAATGGCAGATGTTTGTACTTGACCTTTCTTTTATAGGATGGGGAATTTTAGGGACACTTACATTTGGATTACTTGGTATATTTTTTGTATCACCATACAGCTATCTTACTAAGGCAGGTTTGTACAGACGTCTCAGAGGATATAATGATTATAAGTATTAATGCATTGGAGGTTGTGTGGCAGTATAGCTGCCACACTGTAAAAAAGTGCCGTAACAAAAATCAAAAAAATGTTGACAAAACAAATTTCGTATGATATTATCTAATAGTCGCGTGTGAGCGAGCATCTATATAGGGGTGTAGTTCATCGGTAGAATAAGAGTCTCCAAAACTCCAGAGGAGGGTTCGATTCCTTCCACCCCTGTTATTAAAAAGTCTATCCAGTGTGGGATAGACTTTTTTCGTATATGCTTTTTTAGAAAGTGAGGCAGAGACAATGAACAAAAGGCAGTCGTTTTATGATGTAAGTTCTTTTTACAACAAAAAGGCAGTATTAAAATGCAGCTTTAAAGGAATGAGATATCAGGTTGCGGGTATTTCAAAGGATGATGATGTAAAAGTTTTACAGGCGGATGTGTGGCCGGAGCCTTTCTGTTATGAAAAGACACCGCTTGAATTTCATACGACAAAAGAATTTGAGTATAGCGAAAACGGACTTGATGAAGTTTACGAATGGATATGCAGCCAGTATGAGTCAAGAAAGGAAGAATGGGATTTTGCACTTAAAAATCCTCTTGATAAGGCTAGACAGATGGGACTTATTGGATGACAGGCGGTTAGGAAAGTGCAGGAAAGAGGACATTTATGGATTATAAAAAATATCTTATAGAAGGTTTTTGCCCGGTTGATAAATATCACTGTCTTATGCCGGTAGAGTATGAGAGCGAGGAAAGTGATGGAATTGTTGTCGGGTATCATAAAAAAAGAATGGTATGCAGACATGCATTGGCAGGCAGTTGTGAAAATGCGGATAAATGTAAGTTTTTTGAGGATGCACCGGAAAAACTTGATAAAGATGAGAAGTGGTATGAGCAGTAGTGTATGATAAGAGAATAAGAGATAAGAGGTTGTTAACATGATTTTACTTGTTGGAATAAATGCGAAATATATACATTCAAATCTCGGCGTGTATTGTATTCAGGCGTATGCAAGGAAACGAGGCATAACGGATAAGGATTTACAGATAAAAGAATACACAATAAATCAGGAGGTTGATTTTATTCTTGGGGATATATATCTTCAGAATCCTGAGATGATTGGTTTTTCGTGCTATATATGGAATATTGATTTTGTGACTGAGATAACAAAAGAGCTTAAAAAAATCATGCCTGATGTGCCGATATGGCTTGGCGGGCCTGAGGTTTCTTATGACAGTGACAGACAGCTTGAAAAGTATCCTTGGATTGACGGTATTATGTCCGGTGAAGGTGAGGTTACATTTTATGAGATGTTACAATATTATCTTTCAGATGGCGGCAGAAAAAAATTTGGTGATAATATAATGTCGTTGTCGGATATAAAAGGAATTGTCTATAGAGACGGTGATAAGACAGTCATAAACGAGACAAGACCGAGAATGTGTATGGATGAGATTCCGTTTCCTTATACTGAGGATGTCGGATTTGATATAGAGTCGCTTAAGAACAGAATAATATACTATGAGACAAGCAGGGGTTGTCCTTATGGCTGCAGTTATTGTCTGTCATCGGTTGACAAAAAGGTGAGATTTAGGAAATGGGAACTCGTTGAAAAGGAACTTAAATTTTTTATTGATATGAAAGTACCGCAGGTCAAGTTTGTTGACAGGACATTCAATTGTGACCATGAACATACAATGAAAATATGGAAATATATAAATGAGCATGATAATGGCATAACAAATTTTCATTTTGAGCTTTCTGCCGAACTTTTGACAGACGAAGAAATAGATTATGTAAGCGGGTTAAGACCGGGACTTGTGCAGTTTGAAATCGGAGTTCAGACAGCAAATAAGGAGACTTTAAAGGCAATTCACAGAAATCCTGACCTCACAGTACTAAAACAGAAAGTTGCCAAGATAAGGGAAAAGAGAAATATTCACCAGCATCTTGACCTTATAGTGGGGCTGCCATATGAAGATTATGCGTCTTTTAGAGAGTCATATAATACTGTTTATTCAATGAAACCGGATCAGCTTCAGCTTGGATTTTTGAAAGTGCTGAAAGGTTCACCTATATATTATGACAGGGAAGAATTTGGCATAGTATATCAGGACAGAGCACCTTACGAAGTATTGTTTACAAAATGGATTTCTTATGATGATGTTCTTAGATTAAAGCGTGTTGAAGATATGACGGAGCGTTATTATAACAGCCTGCAATTTGAAGCGTCACTTCCGTTTATGGTTTCACTTTTTGAAACACCGTTTGACTTTTTTATGAACCTCGGCAATTATTATCATGAGATGGGATACGAGGGAATACACCAGTCAAGGCTTCAGAATTATGAGATACTTTTGGAGTTTGCCGTTAAGGGATATGGCATTGGCGGAGAGGACAGGAATATTCTTGAACAGCTTATCATTTATGATATTTATGCAAGGGAAAATCTTAAAAACAGACCAAAGTTCATAAACTGGCAGTGTGAGATACCAAAGGACGAGATAAGAGAGTTTTATCAAAATGAGGAAAAGTGTCATAAATATCTTTCGGGATATGAAGGAAATGACTGGAAACAGCTTCACAGGATGACGCATCTGCAGCAGTTTGATATAGATGTATTAAAATATATTGAAGAGGGAATTATTGAAAATAAAGAGAGCAGACTTCTGTTTGATTACAAAAACAGAAATCCGCTTGACTATCAGGCAGGAATATATGTTGTTTAGTAGTTTTGAAGCATGACTGTAAGCTTTTGTGCTATGGAGTCTTTTAAATATGCATCGGATGACTGGATTTTGTCGATTAGCTGCTGTACTTTGTCAATATCATTATTTTTTAGATAAATTTTGGCAAGTCCCGTATAGCAGCCTGATATGTCGCAGTTAAGTGTGTTTACGGCATATTCAAATATCTGCTTTGCTTCATTTATAAAACCTCGTTCAAGAAGATACGTACCCCATTTGTTTAAAAGACTTAAAAATTTGAGATAATTTTGGTCATAAACAGCGAGAACTTCAAAATTACCGCGACCATATGTCTCTTTGATGTCAGTATTTGTCATTCCGGAAAGATTTATCATTTTTTTGGAAAGAGTTTTATTTACATCCTGTTGTATCTGTAACAGTTCAGCATCGTTTGTGTGTTCGCTAAAAGGCAGTAATTCTCGGTCTATGCTGATATAGTCAAGTTCAGAAATATCCTTGTTTCTGGAAAAGTCGGCTTCATGTTCACGCCGCCAGAAATCCTTGTTTTGTGTTTTTAAACTATCCTGTTGTTTTAACTTGACGCGAAGCCACAATAAGAATACAATAAAGCATATAAAAAATACAGGCATTGTTTTTTCCTTTCGTTTTAAGTAAGTATAGCAATAGTGCAGTATGCAATGTCTGGTCAGGATTGGAGGTTGTCATAAAGTGAACTTTTTTAACAGAAAAAATCAACAGAAGATTGCGGCAGTTATTTGTATTATTTTAGTTGTAGCAATGGTTCTGCCAATTGTACTCCAATATTTACAGTAATTGCAAAATACGATATTTTATAGGTATGCAAAAGAGCCAAAGAGTCAAAAATGCTAAAGAGGATATATGTATTTCTTTAAGCTGATACTTTGACTCTTTAATCTTATATAAATATGTATTTAGAATACTCAATAAGGAAATAAATGTCAAATAAATAGTATAAGCAAAAATTAAAGGTAAGTGGGAATTTATGAAGAAGAATAAAAAAACAGGAATTATTATTTTGAGTGCGTGTCTTTTAGTGTTGATTGCGGGTATTGCTGCTGTGGCAATTGCAAAAGCCAGACTGATTGATGACAAACATATAGTGAGTGGAGCAAGTATAAACGGTGTGGACATAGGTGGTCTTACGAAAGAACAGGCATCAAAAAAGGTTGAAGAATACAAGTCGTATTTGAAAAACAGAAAAGTTACCATAAAGTATGGCGATGATAAAAAAGAAACTGATACAACTTTTGAAAGACTTGGGTTTTATATAGAAGATGATGATTATGTTGAAGATGCCTATAATATAGGAAAGAAAGGGAACATATTTAAAAGATTTAAGGAAATTATTTCTGTCAATAAAAAGGATGTAACATACAATTTAAAAACGGGAGTTGACAGGGATTCTCTTGAAAAATATGTAATATTAAAGAGCAGGCTTCACAATAAAAAAGTTATAAATTCAAAGTTCAAGATGACGTCTAAGGGATTGAAAGCGACTAAGTCACAATCTGGTCTTAAAGTAAAAATAGACGATACGGTAGCTCTTTTTGAAGAAAAAATTTCAAACAATCTAAAAGATAAGAGCATGACTTTGAACGCTGTTGTTCAGACGAAAAAACCAAAGTATACAAAGAAAATGAATGAAAAGTGTACAGACCTGCTTGGCGAGTATTCCACTGACTACAGTTCTTCTACAACAGACAGATGTAACAATGTCCAGACCGCAGCAGGGCGCATAAACGGAACTATTCTAAATCCGGGGCAGACATTTTCGACAGTTAAAGTCATAAAAGACAGAACTGAGGAAAACGGATATAAGGCGGCACCCGAGTATTCGGGAGGAAAGGTTGTCTCAGGTGTCGGAGGCGGAGTATGTCAGGTGTCAACGACTTTATACAATGCTGTTATAAATGCTGAGTTACAGGTTGTTGAGCGTTCACCTCATTCAATGGTGGTTCATTATGTAAGTGTTTCAAGAGATGCCGCAATATCAGGCAATTACAAAGACTTGAAATTTAAAAACAATACAAAATCCCCAATATATATATACGCATCGGCGAGCGGAGGAATTCTTTCGTTTAAAATTTATGGAGAAGATACCAGAAGCAAAAACAGAAGGATAGAATTTGAATCTGAGATAGTTGAAGAAAAACAGCCGGAGGGAGAAGTTGTCACAGTTGATGCGACGAAGCCGTCAGGTTATAGGGAGATAACGCAGTCTGCACATACAGGTTATAATGCAAGACTTTGGAAAGTTATTTATATAAATGATGTCAAGAAGAAGAGAGTTCTTGTAAATACAAGTTCATACAATGCTGAGCCACAGCATGTTACTGTTGGAAAACAGGAAGTTGAGAAACAGGATAACAAAGATGTGGATAAAAACCAAAAAGAAGAAAAAGAACAAAAGCAGAATGACAAAAAGTCAAAGGATAATCAATGAGAATAGAAAGGAATAGACAGACAGATGGAAATAGGAAAAGTACCTGAAAATGTTTTAAAGAGAGCAGTTTTTAAGCAGATAAAACATAGAAGAGAAGAAGTGATTTTGCATCCGGGAGTCGGAGAAGATTGTTCAGCGGTTGTTGTGAATGAGGATGAGGCACTTGTGTTTTCGACAGATCCGATAACAGGTACCGACAAGGGAATAGGCAATCTGGCGGTTCATATTACTGCAAATGACCTGGCATCAAGCGGAGCAGAGCCTATAGGCATTATGACTACAATAATTCTTCCTGATGGTACGAGAGAGATAAAATTGAGAAGAATAATGGAAGAAATAGAGAATGCCTGTCTGTCATTGGGAATAGAGATTATGGGAGGTCATACGGAAATTTCCGATGCGGTCAACAGACCTATAATAAATGTAACAGGCGTGGGCAAAGTAAAAAAAGGCGAGATAGTTTCTACAGGAGGACTAAAACCCGGTGATGAGATTGTCATGACAAAATGGGCAGGTCTTGAGGGAACTTCAATAATTGCCGCCGAAAAAGAGGAAAAGCTTCGTGAGACATTGCCACAGGAACTAATTGACGTGGCAAAAGGATTTAAAGAGTATCTTTCTGTTATTCCTGAATCAAAAATAGCAATGGAAGTTGGCGTAAGTGCCATGCATGATGTTACAGAGGGCGGAGTTTTTGGTGCACTTTGGGAACTTGGTGAAGCATCAGGTGTCGGAATTACCGCACATCTTGATAAAATTCCGATAAAACAGGAAACTATAGAGGTTTGCGAAGTATTTCACCTTAATCCGTATATGCTCATATCGAGCGGAAGTATGATGATAGGCTGTGAGAAAGGAAATCTTTTAGTTGAAAAATTAAATGAAGCCGGAATAAATGCAGCAGTTATAGGAAGAGCTACCGAGGGAAATGACAGAATTATTGTCAGCAAAGATGAGACAAGATATATAGGACCAGCGGGAAGTGACGAACTTTATAAGATATAAAGGGACAAATAATGCCACGGATTGCTTCATTGCTACGCAATTTTCGCAATCCTGCAAACACCTCCAATCCCGCATATTTGCAAGCAAATCTGCTACTTGTCGGTGTTTGGCGGGTCAAGCCCACCAGATAGCAATTTGTATGTAAACATACATTGCTATCTGCTTTTGACCCTTGCATCAGATAATAAAATTTTATGTCTGTAAATCAAAACCTGTGGGTGAACAGAAATATATATGAAAGGTATGGTGATTTTTATGAACAGTGAATTGCGAAATAAAATTCTTAATGCAATCAGCCAGAACAGCCGTTATTCAACTAAAGAGCTGGCGGCGATGCTTGGCAGTGATGAGAAGGCAGTTGAAGAAGAAATCAGCCGTATGGAGGAGGAAAACGTGATATGCGGATATCCTACTCTTATAAACTGGGACAGGACTGATTGTGAAAAGGTAACGGCACTTATAGAGGTGAAAGTTACACCTCAGCGTGACATGGGATTTAATAAGGTTGCAGAAAGAATATATAAATTTGATGAAGTTGAGAGTGTATATCTTATGTCAGGAGGATTTGACCTGACAGTTACAATATCGGGAAAGAGTATGAAAGAAGTTGCGAGATTTGTTTCGGAGAAACTTTCAACATTAGAATACGTAAACAGTACAGCGACATATTTTGTACTGAAAAAATATAAAGAACATGGTCTTGAAATGACAGGTGAGCACCATGAACCGGAAAGGATGTTAATTACACCATGAGAGATGCATTATCAGGTAAAGTTAAGCAGATAAAGCCATCGGGCATAAGGAAATTTTTTGATATAGTGAGCGAGATGGACGATGCCATTTCATTAGGAGTAGGTGAACCGGATTTTGATACTCCGTGGCATATAAGAGAGGAAGGAATATATTCTCTTGAAAAGGGAAGAACATTTTATACATCAAATTCCGGTCTCAAAGAGTTGAAAGAGGAAGTTTCAAAATATCTTGACAGACGTTTTGGTTTAAAATACGAGCCTTCAGGTGAGATTATGATAACAGTTGGCGGAAGTGAAGCCATTGACGGGGCACTTAGGGCAATGCTTGACGAGGGGGATGAGGTTATCCTGCCGCAGCCAAGCTATGTTTCGTATGAGCCTTGTATAGTGCTTGCAGACGGTGTTCCTGTTATTGTTGAATTAAAGGAAGAAAATGGTTTTAAGCTGACAAGACAGCAGCTTGAGGAAGTGGTTACTGAGAAAACAAAAATACTTATTATGCCGTTTCCAAATAATCCTACCGGGGCAATAATGACGGAGGAAGAGCTTAAACCTATAGTTGATTTTGTTATCGAACATGATTTGTTTGTTATATCTGACGAGATATATTCAGAACTTACATATAGCGGAACGCATGCTTCGATAGGGGCATTTCCGGGAATGAAAGAGAGAACGATTGTTATAAACGGTTTCTCAAAATCTTATGCGATGACAGGGTGGAGACTCGGATACGCCTGTGGGCCTAAAGTCATACTTGACCAGATACTTAAAATTCACCAGTTTGCAATTATGTGTGCGCCGACTACAAGCCAGTATGCGGCTATAGAAGCGCTGCGGCACGGTGACGCAGATGTAGAGAAAATGAGAAATGAGTACGACAGACGGCGTAGATTTTTGCTGAATGCGTTTCAGGAGATGGGAATAGAATGTTTCGAGCCGTTCGGTGCTTTCTATATGTTCCCGAGTATAAAAAAATTCGGAATGAGTTCAGACGAATTTGCGACAAGACTTCTTAAAGAAGAAAAGATAGCAGTTGTTCCGGGAACGGCGTTCGGAGACTGCGGTGAGGGATTTTTGAGAATATCATATGCGTATTCGATAGAGGATTTAAAAGCCGCTCTTGAGAGAATAGAAAGTTTCATAAAGAAACTTTAGATTTGAATTTGGGGGATTAATACAAATGTTAAATATAGTTTTATTGGAGCCGGAAATGCCGGCAAATACAGGAAATATAGGAAGAACCTGCTGTGCAACAGGGACAAGGCTTCATCTTATTGAGCCGATGGGATTTAAGATAAACGATAAAATGCTTAAAAGAGCAGGGCTTGATTACTGGGACAAGCTTGATGTAACGGTATATGACTGTTATGAGGATTTTCTTGAACAAAATCCGGATGCCGCTAAAAAAATGTATATGGCAACGACAAAATCCAAGCAGGATTATACGGACGTACATTACGAGCCGGATGCGTACATAATGTTTGGAAAAGAAAGTGCCGGTATTCCGGAAGAAATTCTTGTAGACTCACAGGAGACAGCTATAAGAATACCAATGAATAAAAATATCAGGTCATTAAATTTGTCAAATTCTGTTGCAATAGTATTATATGAAGCATTGAGACAGAATAATTTTTTTGATATGCAGCTTGAGGGCAATCTTCACAGGCTTCATTGGAAAGAATAACATCAGAAATAGTATTAATTTTTTGTCATAAAATGAAGAATTGTGGTCAAAATAGTAAAATAATGTCAAAAATTATGGTTATTTTTGACAGAACTTTTCTTGAAAATTTGTGAATAACGGAGAAAAACATAAAAACACAAAAAAGCTATTGAAAAATATGTCAAATCATACTAGAATGGTTAACGATATTGATTAAAAGAGAGTTATGAGAAAAAAGTGCGTATTTCCTTAGTCTGTGAGGACTTTATCTGCGAAATATATTATTTATTCAGATTATGTGAGGGGTTGCGCATAATAAGCGTTCCGAATTAATGATTCGAATGGAATGGAGGATAATAAAATGAGTGAAACAAAGGGAAAGATTGCAGTATTAACAAGCGGAGGAGATGCACCTGGAATGAACGCCGCTATTCGTGCAGTAGTGCGTACAGGTATTTCTAAAGGATATGAGGTATATGGAGTAAGAAGAGGATACAACGGTATTCTTAACAGAGAGATGGATTTGCTTACATTCCATGATGTGTCAGAGAAACTTCAGCATGGTGGTACATTCCTTTTTACAGCAAGAAGTGCTGAATTCAGAGAGGAAGAGGGAAAGAAGAAAGCAGCAGCAATCTGTAAGGAACTTGGCATAGAGACACTTATAGTAATCGGTGGTGACGGTTCATTTACAGGAGCTAAGAACCTTTCAAAATATGGTGTAAATGTTATTGGTCTTCCAGGAACTATTGACCTTGACATAGCATATACAGAGTACACTATCGGATTTGATACAGCAGTAAATACTGCTATGGAGGCTATTGACCGTCTCCGTGAGACATCAAATTCACATGAGCGTTGCAGCGTAGTAGAGGTTATGGGACGTTCGGCAGGATATATCGCATTGTGGTGTGGTATTGCAAACGGTGCCGAGGAAATTCTTTTACCTGAGAAATTCGATAACAACTACGACAAACTTATCGAAGAGATAAAGAACAACAGAGCAAGCGGTATGACACATCAGATTATTGTTAATGCTGAGGGAATCGGTCATTCTTATGGTCTTGCAAAGAAGATTGAAGAAGCTACAGGAATTGAGACAAGAGCAACTATTCTTGGTCATTTACAGCGTGGTGGAAGTCCTACAGCAAGAGACAGAGTTTATGCTTCAGTTATGGGAGCATATGCAGTTGACTGTATTGAAAAAGGCAAGAAAAACAGACTTATCGGTTACAAGAACGGTCATGTTTATGATGTTGATATTGATGAAGCATTCCAGATGGAGAAGAGTATCGACGATTATGAGTATGAAGTAGCAGGCGTTCTTGGAACAAGATGTGAATACAAATAGTGAATCGCAAATCTGATATTATATAAAATTATCAGTAAAAATAAAAACTAAATATTTAAATATGAACAGAGTAGGAAGTCATGCGTTAAGTACCAAAGGATGGGAAGTTGTCTTTGGGCGAAAAGAATATAGTTCTTGCGGTATGGCTTTCGCATCCACTGTCAGAGATGAATGAAAAACACTCATTACCTGAATAATGGTTTACTTTGAGTGTTTTTCTTTTTTTCGGCTCCGTTCATTAGAAAGGGTACAAAATGAAGGAAAAGAAAACTAAGATTTCAGTAAGAAACATTACACTTATGGCGATGCTTATAGCTATCGAAATTGTATTATCAAGATTTTGTTCAATACAGGCATGGAATGTAAAAATTGGATTTGCATTTATTGCTCCGGTAACGGCAGCGATACTCATGGGACCTGCACAGGCAGCAGTTGTTGCGGGAGTTGCAGATGTACTTGGAACACTTATGTTCCCGATAGGACCATATTTTCCGGGCTTTACACTTAACTCATGTTTAAACGGTCTTGTGTGGGGATTATTTTTGCATAAGAAACCGTCTATACCAAAAGCAGCGATGGCAGCAGGTATAAATCAGTTTGTAATAGGCTTATTTATAACAACATTCTGGATTTCAATGCTGTATGGTTCGCCGTATGTTTCATTGTTACCTGTAAGACTTACACAGGCTTGCATTCTCTTTATTGCGCAGTTTATAACAATATCTGTATTGCAGGAAGTATTATTTAAGAGATTGAAGGGTGTATTTCAGACAAGCGCAGTAAATACTCAGTAACATTGACATACACAGATTTGCGATTAAAAAATAAAAGCAGGCATACTCAGATATGTCTGCTTTTGTCAGTATATTAGCATTTTATTCGTGTTTTGGAAGTGAGAATATGAATTCTGTTCCTACACCTTCAGTGCTTATTACATTTATGTTTTCACCGTGGTTTTCAATTATTTCTTTTGTGATTGAAAGTCCGAGTCCGGTTCCTTTTTTGTCTTTTCCGCGTGAGAGGTCGGTTTTATAAAAGCGTTTCCAAACTTTTCCGAGACTATCCTTTGGAATGCCGATACCGTGGTCTTTTATTGATATAAATACTTTCTGATTTTTTTCTCTTGTATGTATTTCTATAGTTGAATTATCATGGCTGAATTTAATTGCATTGTCTACAAGGTTTTGAATAACCTGTTCTATTTTGCTTTGGTCAGCGTCAACAAGCGAAACCTCAGCATCAAAAGTTATGTCAAGCGAGATATGTTTTTGAACACATCTCTGCTCAAAAGTTGCAAGACAGCGCTTTAATTCATTGTTTATATCAAATGTTGAAATTTCAAGGGGAATACCTTTATTTTCAAATTCACTAAGTGAGAGAAGATTATTAGTAAGTTTAGTAAGTCTCTCTACTTCAAAAAGAATAATATCAAGGTATTTTCCCTGCATTTCAGGTGGAATGGTACCGTCTGCCATTGCCTGAGTGTAACCTTTTATTGAGGTTAAAGGTGACCTGAAATCATGTGATACGTTGGCGATGAAATTCTTCTGGTAGTCGTTTGTATCTTTCATTTTATCGGCAAGATATTTTATTGCACCTGCAAGGTCAGCCTGATCATGCCCAGTATATGTCGGCATAGGATAATCATAATGCCCTGCTGCATACTCTTTGGCTGCATTCTGCATGCTTTTAAGCGGAATTATGGTCTGTAAATATAAATATAACAGCACTATAAAAAAAAGTATTGCAACTATAATATAGCATGTAAGAATTGCATCAACATATTGTACGGCTTTGTGATGAAGAGGAGCCGTTGGTGTGGATAAAATTATATAAAAACTTATATCAAGACCTGACGATACAGGGTATATAATGCAAAGTGATTTATCTGATAAGAGATTGCTTATATTTGTGTTTTCAACTGACTGTTTTGATAAAATCAGCGAGTCAAAATCATTTATAATGCAGTCCTCTTTGTTTTTTTCGACATCGGAGTCAACAATTATGCGGCTGTCGGCATTGCTTATCCATATGCGTACTTCCGTTATATTCTGAATGGAACTGAATTGCTTGCGCATTGAAGGGATAGAACTGTTTACGAGATAAGCATTGGTAAGATACTGCGTTTTTATATTATCCGCTTCTGCGTACATATTTGTTTCAATATCGGAAACCAGTTTATTATACATAAGTTTGTGACCGTATGTGTTTAAGAGTGCTATGGTAAGTATAACTAATATAAGATAGCTTATTATAAATTTAAAACGGAGTGAACGTTTGAGTTTAAAATGCATATAAACCTCCTTTCACAGGTGCTAAATAAATCATAAATGCATGAAACACACCCCCTGCTATAGCAGAGAGTGTGTAAATGTAAAAAATTATTCTCTGTATTCAAATTTGTAACCGATACCCCATACTGTTTTAAGTTCCCACTGAGGATGTTCCTCGAATTTTTCACGAAGACGTTTGATGTGAACATCGACAGTTCGTGTATCGCCAATATAGTCATAACTCCAGATGTGGTCGAGAAGCTGTTCTCTTGTGAAAACCTGATTTGGATGAGATGCAAGGAAATATAATAATTCAAGTTCTTTTGGAGGCATCTCAACACGTTTGTTTTTGTAAGTAACCGAGTAGTCGGTCTGGTTGATAATAAGGTCAGGATATGTTACACATTCCTTTGGAAGTGAATCGGCAGCAGGCTCAGCTGCGGCAGGAGCATTGGTGCGTCTTAAAACTGCCTTTACTCTTGCAACCATTTCTTTTGAATCGAAAGGTTTCATAATGTAGTCATCGGCTCCAAGTTCCAGACCGAGTACCTTGTCAAAGGTTTCTCCTTTTGCTGAGAGCATAATTACAGGAAGCTTGGAGTCTTTTCTTATCTCTCTTAAAACTTCATATCCGTCTATGCCAGGAAGCATTATATCGAGAAGTACAAGGTTTGGAGCGTACTCTGTAACAGCTTTTATCGCTGATTCACCGTCATTTACAATGTGCGTATCAAAACATTCTTTTGTGAGATAAAGTCCTATAAGTTCTGCGATGTTTTCATCATCATCGACAATAAGTATTTTCTGTTTTTGTGCCATTTTATTCATATACTCCTTTTTATTTGAAATTTACGATTGTAACACCCATGTCTCCCTCACCAAATTCACCGAGACGGAATGACTTGACATATTTGGTGCGTTTAAGGTGGTTGTGTGTTGCTGTCCTGAGTGCACCTGTGCCACGGCCGTGTATTACGGTTACCTGTGTCATATGCGCAAGATAGGCATCGTCAAGATATTTTTCAAGAACAGGCATAGCCTGGTCAACAGTCATGCCTATAAGGTTTATTTCTCCTTTTATTCCGGCTGCCTTATTCATTCGTATTTTTCCGCTTCCACTGTGATTGTTTGGTGTGGACAAAGTTTTTGGTTTTGGCAGAAGTTCGATATCTTTTATATTTACTTTTGTTCTTAAAAGCCCTGCCTGAACAAATAAGTCTCCCTTTTCGTTAGGAAGTGTGCTTACAGTGCCGGTTGCACCCAGGGAAAGCACTTTTATGTCAGCACCTATATAAAGGTCAGAAGCTTTGACCTGTTTTGATTTTGGCTTCTCTTTTTTGACTTTGATTTTAGACTGCTTTGAATCCATTTTTTCACGGAGAGCAGCACGCTCGGCTTCCATTTCTTTGATATGCTTGTCGCTTGAAGCCCATTTTGTATATTTGCGGATGGTTTCGTCGGCATAATCTTTTGCTTCGGAAAGTATGCGGCTGGCTTCTTCGTTGGCATGCTGCAATATCCTGTCTTTGGAATTGTCTATTTTTTCATTCTTTTCCCTGAGGGATTTCTTTAAGTCAGAAATTTCCTTGCGGCTCTTTGATACTGCCAGATGTTCTTTCTCAAGCTGGACTCTTGTCTTTTCGAGTTCTGCAAGAACATCTTCAAAATGTTTTGCATCAGAAGCAACATGTCCTTTGGCATCCTCGATAATTCTGTCAGGTAGACCGAGTTTGCTTGAAATAGCAAAGGCATTACTCTTTCCTGGAACGCCGATAAGAAGTTTGTAGGTCGGTCTGAGTGTCGTAACATCAAATTCACAGCAGGCATTTTCAACGTCGGGTGTCTGCAATGCATATAATTTAAGCTCACTGTAATGGGTCGTAGCCATAACTGTCGAGTGTCTCTGGTGTAAATCCGACAAGATGGCAGTGGCAAGTGCAGCACCTTCAACAGGGTCCGTACCGGCACCGAGTTCGTCGAAGAGAACAAGACTGTTTTCATCGGCTTTCTCAAGTATGGATACAGTATTTACCATGTGTGATGAGAATGTACTGAGACTTTGCTCGATACTTTGTTCATCGCCTATATCGGCGTACACTTCATGGAAGATGCGGAGTGAAGAACCCTCAAATGCAGGGATGTGAAGCCCGGCCTGTCCCATAAGTGTAAAAAGACCGATGGTTTTAAGTGATACGGTTTTACCACCTGTATTTGGTCCCGTTACGACAAGGAGTGAGAAATCACGTCCGAGATGCAGATTGATAGGAACTACCTTTTTTGCATCTATAAGAGGATGTCTGCCCTCTTTTATCTCTATATAGTTTTCCTTAGGAAAATTAGGGCGTGTGCCTTTCATTTTCTTTGAAAGCATAGCCTTTGCAAAAATAAAATCAAGTTCAGATAAAATTCTGAAATCCTGTTCAATAAAGAAACTCTGCTCGGCAGTCTGGTTGCTTAAATTTGCAAGAATTTTTTCGATTTCTTCCTGCTCGTCAAGTTCAAGCTGTCTTATCTCATTGTTTAATTTTACGACTGAAGCGGGCTCAATAAAAAGAGTGGAACCTGTAGCCGACTGGTCATGAAGCATACCGTTGAAAGATGAGCGGTACTCTGCTTTGACCGGGAGACAATATCTGCCGTTCCGCATTGTGATGATTGCATCCTGAAGCATGCTTCTGCTGCTGCCGTTCACAATGGAATTGAGCTGGTCATGTATCTTACCGCCGGCAATTTTCATGCTTCTGCGCACATGGCTGAGACCGACACTTGCATCATCGGCAATAGTGTTTTCATCGATAATACAACGACGTATCTCCTTCATAAGGGGTGAGAGAGGTTCAATAAGCTGATAACGCTCATTCAGGGAATCACCCGTCTCATCGTTTTCGTTTAAATTCTTTCTGAAAAAGTTTTTGACACTGCCGGCAGTCGAGAGAAGACTTGATATATTTAATAACTCTCCAATACCGAGAATTGAACCTATTTCAAGTCTTTTTAAACTTGCTCTGATGTCTTTGATACCGCCAAATGATATTTCACCCTGTGTAAGAATATGGGTGAGAGCATCGCTTGTCTCATGCTGAGCTTTGAAAATATATTCTTCATCATCTGATGGAAGGAGATTTTTACAATATTCCTTACCGAGAGGTGACGCTGCATAAGATTCAAGCATAGCAATTATTTTATCATACTCAAGAGTATGTAATGCTTTAACATTCATTGATTATTCTCCGTTCATTTAAATCTTATTACGGACAAAAATATCCAATATTATTTTACAACATTATATAGGAAGTAATCAAGTATACAGTATTTTTTTACGATTTGTTAATATTGTATTCATAAATGTATGGTAGATTTATACATAATGATGAAGAAAATTTATGTATTTTTAGTTAAAGTGCAATATATTTAATATGGGAACAGAGGTACATATATGACAATTCACAAAAAAACTGTTGAGGAGAGGGAGCATGAGGTAGAAAAGTATCAGTTTATTAAAGAACAGGTACGTCCTCAGCAGAAAAAAAAGATAGCAAAATTTGCAGCAAAAATATTCTCGGCATTTTTTCTCGCTGTTGTTTTTGGTTCAGTTGCGGGAGTAGTATTTCACCTTATAAACAAAGCAAATGATGATAAAGACATATCAGATTATATTGTGGAAACACTTAGTCCGCAGGAAACAAAATCCGCAGGAAACAATGCAGAAAATAATGTCGTAAAACATAGTGTAAGTCCGTCAGACTTAGAGTCGATTGATAATTATGACCATGTATCAAAAGAAATTGCAGCAATTGGAAACAGTTACAAATATGCACTTGTAAAAGTTCGCGGAGTTATGGGTGACACAACATGGTATGATGTAAATGATTTAAACAGCGGCATAACTTACGGAGCAATATTTAATATTACAAGAAATGAATGTTTTGTAGTTACTGACTCTAGTGCGGTAAACGGCACGGATGAGGTTACGGTAGAGTTTTACAATGGGGACGAGGCAAAAGCAAGCGTTCTTGGAGTTGATAGTAATGTAAACCTTGCAGTTCTGCGTGTGACACGTTCAACCGTACCGAAAGATGCAAGAAAAAAGATTATGTCAATTGATATGGGAAGTATATCAGGAACTTCAAACGGTTCAAATGTTATTGCCATAGGAGCGCCAAACGGAATAATGTATTCTGTAATGCTTGGAAAAGTGATAAAATCGGATATAGAAGCATCAATTGCAGATAATCAAATCTCGTTGTATTCCACTGATATGGCATGTGTATCGACAAGCAACGGCATTGTTTTAAACACTGATGGTCAGATGATAGGATTTATAAACAACAAATTCCAAAATCTTACCGGCGAAAAAAATATGGCATTCGTTTCCGTAAACAGTGTACACGATATTTTGGAACTGCTCATGCGCGGAAAAAATACGTCATATCTCGGAATTGAAGGAGTAGACGTTGACTCCGCAACAGCAGAACAGCACAACCTTGTAAGAGGTATATATGTAACATCCGTATATCTTGGTTCACCTGCATATATGGGAGGAATGAGAGTAGCAGATGTTATTGTGAAAGTTGATGGACAGAGCGTAAAAAATATTTATGCATTACATAATACGCTCATAAAAAATAAGAGCGGCAAAGAGATAAAAGTTGAAGTATCAAGAAAAATTAAGAATATCAGAAAAGATATTACTTTGAGTATAACGTTGAGTTAGAAAAAGAGCTGCACGCACCAACTGGCATGCAGCTCTTTTTTTATCGGCTGATATTATCCTCCTTAATTATCTGAACAAGTTTATGTCTGAAAGCCTTTTCATAAACATCATCATCATGGAAAGCAAAACGGTTAAAATCAAATTGTGTTTCAAGTACCATGCGCCTTGTAAACAGCGTAAAATTTTTGTTGGTGTGTGGCGGCCAGAAAATACATATGCATCCGTCGGCATTCATTTCGGGAATGCTGAAACTTTCGGCAAATTTTCCAACGAAATCATTATCTATCATAAACACATGAGAATAATGGCCTATAACCTTTGCAAGCCTTGTACCGTTTATCGTAAAGGTGTTCATATCATAGCCGTCTTTATATTCCTGAACAGCCTGACTGCCGGGTTTTGCGGCTGGCGTTTCGCATGAACTTCTCTGGGCAATTGCCACTATTGGAAGTTTGCGGTTGTCATTGCAGATAAGAGAATGAAAATCATTATAATCATTATCATCCGTTACAAAGACAGCTTTATTTCCGAGACGAATAATATCGATAATTCCTATTTTGTTAGAAATATCAGACAAAAATGAAGGCTTTAAAAATGTGTCTTTCTGACTGATACCACGCGGCAGGTCTTTTGAAGTCATATGGTAAAAATGAAGTCTGCCGTCATCAAGTTTTGCAATTGATGTATGAATATGCCAAAGTGTACCTACATGTTTGCTGTCAATATAACTTATTTTTACATGGAAAACCATATTCTTAGCATCATAATTTATTTTAAGCTGGTATCCCGGAAGTTTGTTTTTATAAGATGTTGTCTCATCAGGCATATCTTCAAAAACAGGATTCATTTTAAAACGTACCCATTTATAAATTATTGCTGATGCATTTATAAATTCGGTATCTAAAGTTCGTGAATCTTTGTGCAAAAGAGGAAGTTCAAGATTGAATAATATATTTGATTCCAATCTTGCAAGTGTTTCCTTTTTGTAAGTACGGCTGTCGTGCGGCTCGTCAATTTTGTCGCAGACAAGTCTTATAAGCTGGTTTTTTACTAATTTGTTGTTTATAAGTTTTATAATAAGATTGTAATTTATTTCAGGGTTGTCAAGTTTTAACAGTTCACGGATAAGAATAATTCGCGGGCATTTGTAAAACTGTTTTGCTATTTCCTTATCCTGATTAAAAATTGCGATTATGTCAGGATGCAGATGACTTGAATCTTCAATTTTGATGCGGAAGTGGCTTTTAAGCATAAGTTCCCAATTCATATTTTTATAATGGTTATATGAGAGTTCTTCAAAGAGTTTTACCAATGACCAATCGCTTAACTCAAGGTTTGCGAGTATGCAGTTTAACATTCGTGAAAGTTCTTCACTGCCTTTCCAAAACTGGTCATCGCTTATGCGGCTTTTGTATCGCATATCATGTTCAATTTCATGCCAGCCCTCAAAAAATACAGTGCGAAACTGCATCTCAAAAGTTGTATCTATAGGAAGAGTCCAAAGTTCCTTTTTGTATAAATTAAAATATTCTTCAGGATACTTAAATACGCCGTTTATTTTTGTTGCACGGAATTCGTCGGACTCGAAGAAATTTCGTGACCATTCATCAATCATCTGGAAGGTTCTTTCCATGATGTCACGGCATATGCTGAGGTCATCGTAATAATAAAGTATAACGCGCAGGCCGATAAGGTCCTGAATTTTTTTGGGGTTGTTCAGTGTTCCGTATTTGCCGCGGAAGAGCTTTGCGGCTATTGACTCAACTGACTTGACTCTTGAAAAAATACGAAAATACAAACCACAGGATGTAAGTATCTCAGTTATGGCATTTGTAATGTGCTCACAAAGCTCATTTAACTTTTCAAAATCAATTTCCTGTTTTATAGTTGTTTCGAGTTCTTCTTTACTGTTATAATTTTGCATAATTACAGACAATAGTCCGGTACCCCCCTTTTATATCTTTTTATGCAGATTAAATATATTGATTTACCTGCATTCTTATAAGTATAACATAAAAAGTGCTGTTGTGTATTGTTTTTTTATCTAAAAAAACTTATAATCATTATTAAAACTAGAAACGGAGGAATTTGATGACTGAATTAAATTTTGATGCAAAGCTTAGTGCAGGAGAATTATATGCATTTTCTATGAGACATACTTACAGGAGCATGTCGGGAATTTTTGGACTTATTATAAGTTTTGCCAGTCTTATAATATGTGTTGTCAGATTTAAGCATCTTGACAAAACTGCTGTTATGGCACTTATAATAATAGGTCTTATTTTTACTGTTATACAGCCGATTATGCTTTGGAGCAAGGCAAAAGCACAGGTCAGAAAAAATAAAAGCATAAATGCAACACTTCATTATAACATAAATGATGATGGAATAACTGTTTCACAGGGTGAACAGGAGGCAAAGGTAAAATGGTATCAGATACGAAAAACAGTAGTTGTAAAAAATGCTATTTATATATACATGTCACCGGTGAGAGCTTTTATTTTTACTAAAAATCAATGTGGTGAGGATTTCTCTGACCTTGTAAATAATATACAGAAAAAAGTAGAACAGTATAAAGATTATGAGCCTGAAGAGGACGAGACAGATGTGGAAAGCGGAGGAACCGATGAGTAAAAAAATAGTTGAGAGTATGTGTGAGGATGACACATTTGCACTTGGTAAGAAACTTGGGGAAAAATGCAGGGCAGGAGACATTATTCTTTTGAATGGTGACCTTGGAGTCGGAAAGACTGTTTTCACAAAAGGATTCGGCAAGGGGCTTGGCATTGATGAGCCTATATGCAGTCCGACATTTACAATAATGCAGATATATGAGCAGGGCAGACTGCCTCTGTATCATTTTGATGTATACCGTATTGCAGATGTCTATGAAATGGATGAAATCGGATATGAGGATTATTTTTTCGGAAAGGGTGTATGCCTTATAGAATGGGCAGAACTTATAAGTGAGATAATTCCGAAAGAGCATATGAGCGTAACGATAGAGAAAAATCTTGAAAAAGGTTTTGACTACAGAAAAATTACGATAGAGCAGTTTTAAAACAGAAAAAATATAATTGGAGATAAATGCGGATTATGAAGATATTAGGAATAGACAGCTCGGGGCTTGTTGCATCGGCCGCGATAGCCGACGAGAAAAATATTATTGCTGAATTTACAGTAAACAATAAACAGACGCATTCCCAGACACTTCTTCCGATGATAGAAAAAGTTGTGGATATGTCGGGAATTGAGCTTGAACAGATAGATGCCATAGCTATAGCAGCAGGTCCCGGTTCATTTACGGGACTTCGTATCGGTTCGGCGACAGCAAAAGGGATTGGTCTTGCTTTAAAGAAGCCTGTTGTATCGGTTCCGACACTTGAGGGACTTGCTTACAGGGTAAGTGTGTTTGACGGCATAATCTGCCCTATAATGGACGCAAGACGCAACCAGGTCTACACAGGCATTTATAAAATGGATAAAGGAAATCTTGTATGTCTGTCTGAGCAAAAGGCTGTTGATATACATGAGATTATGGAAGAACTGGAAAAATATGATGAGAAAGTGATTTTTCTTGGTGACGGTGTCGAGGTTCAGCGTGAGACAATCGAAAAAGAATTCAAAAAAGAATATTGTTTTGCACCGATTCATCTTTCAAAGCAGAGTGCGGCGGCAGTTGCAGTTTTGGGATATATATATTTTAATCAGGGAAAGGCTGAAGATGCGGCAGAGCACAAGCCTATATATCTGAGAAAATCCCAGGCAGAGAGAGAAAGAGAAGAAAGGTTAAAGAAACAGGACTAAAAAGTGGAAACATTTTTTAAAATAAATGATATGACTTTAGCGGATGTCGATAATTGTGCGGTTTTAGAAGAAAAAATATTCGCTCATGCGTGGAGCAAAAAAAGCATTGAAGACACATTGGCAGCTAAAGAAAATATATGCATGACGGTTACTGACAGCGATGGCAGTTTTGTGGGATACTGCATATTTATGACTTCGTTTGATGACGCCGACCTTTGTCGGATTGCAATATCTGAGAAATACAGACGAAATCATATAGCAGATAATCTGCTTGAAAATGCGTTAAACAAGTTGAAGGAAAAGGGCATAAAAAGAGTTCTTCTTGAAGTAAGGGAAAGTAATGAGCCTGCAATTTCACTATATAAAAAATATGGATTTGAACAAATTGGTATAAGAAAAAATTATTACAGTGAACCGGTAGAAAATGGTTTAGTATTTTTACTTGAAATTATACCATCTATTACCACTGTACATTAAATTTTTTCGGTATTATTATATATGCATGTTATGATGCAAAGGAGCAATCCGTGGCATCAGTTGGGGTCAAAGACAGACAAAGTCCGTGACATCAGTTTTGTTTACAGCATCAGAAAAATACCGGGAGGAAACATGAGAGATATATATTGTAATGTATGTGGAAAAAAATTATTTATAGAAAACGGAATATTAAAAGAAGATGCATTTGAGGCAAAAAAACAGTGGGGATATTTTTCAAATAAGGATGGAATACTGCATTCATTTGTTATTTGTGAAAAGTGTTATGATAAGATGATTGACAGCTTTGTAATACCTCCTGAGATTACGGAGGTTCATGAACTGTAGTTTTGCACTCATATGTCTATCTGGATTGTGAGGAAAAATGTTAGATTTATGTTTACTTGGAACAAGCGGTATGATGCCGCTGCCGGGCAGATGGCTTACGGCACTTATGGTCAGGTTCTCGGGAAGCAGTCTTTTGATAGACTGCGGTGAGGGAACCCAGATTGCGATGAGACAGAGAGGGTGGAGCGCAAATCCTATAGACACAATATGTTTCACGCATTATCACGGTGACCATATAAGCGGTCTGCCGGGACTTTTACTTTCTATGGGAAATTCTGACCGCACGAAACCTGTTACACTTATAGGACCAAAAGGGCTTGAAAAGGTTGTAAATTCCCTGCGAATAATAGCACCGGGACTTCCGTTTAAACTTGAATTTATAGAATTGACCGAAAACTGTAAGGAGATAGACATAAACGGATACCATCTCACTGCATTTAAGGTAAATCACAATGTCACATGTTACGGATATACGATAGATATAAAAAGGGGAGGACGATTTTTCCCTGAACTTGCAAAAAAGAACGATGTACCTATGAAGCTGTGGAGTAGACTTCAAAAAGGGGAACATATAGAATTTGAGGGCAGGATGTACACTCCTGATATGGTTATCGGAGCTGAAAGAAAAGGAATAAAAGTTACATATTGTACGGATACAAGGCCTGCTAAAAGTCTTATTGACAATGCAAAGGGTGCAGACCTTCTGATTTGTGAAGGAATGTATGGAGAAAATGACAAGAAAGCAAAAGCCGTAGAAAAAAAACATATGACATTTTATGAAGCGGCAAAAGTTGCAAAAGAAGCAGACGTAAAAGAAATGTGGCTCACACATTACAGTCCTTCACTTATTCATCCGGAAGAGTATATGGGGGCTGTCAGAAAGATTTTCAAAAATGCTTATCCGGGAAAAGACGGAAAAAGTGTTACTCTTACATATCCTGAGGACGATTGACTGTATATCATATAAGAAAGTGATTATAATAATGAAATTATTTAAATAATCCGAATATATATATAGAAGATTTGGAAAATAGTTACTGTTTGCATTTACGGTGTGGCAGTGACGACAAATAAGCATTTATAGGAGCACCGATATGATGTGCGGAAAAGAGGTTTACTATGGATAAAAACAGAAAAAAATTGATGAGTGCATTTATGATTATGCTTGTAATAGCAGCATTGGCAGTTGCGGGATATTATATTATCAACAAACAGATAACACAGAAAGCACAGGATGAAGTTAATTTACCTGATACAGAGGTTGGAAAGCTTCTTGCAAAAGACCTTGATGTTGCCTATCCTGAAACACCGACAGAAGTTGTAAAACTTTATTGGAGATTAAATCAGTGTATGTACAACGGAAGCATGGATGACAAGGAATTTGAGGGACTTCTTAAACAGCTTAGGAAGCTTTATGACCAGGAACTTCTTGACAAAAAGGAAAATTCATGGGATGGAATGCTTTCAAATTTTAAAGATGACAAGAAAAAATATTCTAAAAACAAACAAAAAATTTCCTCATATATAGTTCAGGAAAACAGTGCAGTTGAATTTGGAAAAAAAGATGGTAAAGAATGTGCAGCACTTCTTACAAATACATTGATGAAAAAAGGAACAGACAGAGTGAAACTGTACGAGAAATTTATGTGCCGCAAGGACTCTTCCGGAAAGTGGAAGATATTGGGATGGAGCAGTGCGGCAAAAGAAGGAAAAAAATATTTTGAAAATTAATTCGGAGGCATAAATGAAAGAAGATGTTTTGATACTCGGCATAGAAAGTTCGTGTGATGAGACGGCAGCAGCGGTAGTAAAAAACGGCAGGGAGGTTCTCTCAAATGTTATATCTTCGCAGATAGCCATACATACATTATATGGAGGTGTTGTGCCGGAGATTGCGTCAAGAAAACATATTGAAAAGATAAATCAGGTGATAGAGCAGGCACTTGCAGATGCAGATGTCACACTTGAAGATATAGATGCCATAAGCGTAACTTACGGACCGGGACTTGTCGGTGCACTGCTTGTCGGAGTGGGAGCAGCAAAAGCGATTGCGTATGCCGCTAAGAAACCACTTGTAGGTGTGCATCATATAGAAGGACATATCGCAGCAAATTATATAGAACACAAAGATTTGGAGCCGCCATTTTTATGTCTGGTAGTATCGGGGGGTCACACGCATCTGGTGCGTGTACTGGAGTATGGCAAATTTGAAATAATAGGCTGTACACATGATGATGCGGCAGGAGAAGCATTCGATAAAGTGGCGAGAGCCATAGGACTTGGGTATCCGGGAGGACCTAAGATAGACAAACTTGCAAAAGAGGGTAATCCACACGCCATAGAATTTCCGAGAGCAAAAATTGACGGAAGTAAATATGACTTTAGCTTTTCAGGTGTCAAATCAGCGGTATTAAATTATCTTAACGGATGTGAGATGAAAAATATTGAGGTGAACAGAGCAGATGTTGCCGCTTCATTTCAACAGGCGGTTGTCGATGTGTTAGTCGAAAGAGCCATAGATGCCGCAAAACGTCTGGGAGAAGACAAGATAGCTGTAGCGGGTGGTGTAGCATCAAATTCCGCACTTAGGGAAGCAATGAAAAAAGGGTGTGAAGAGAGTGGAATTACTCTGTATTATCCATCACCTATATTCTGTACGGACAACGCAGCAATGATAGCTGTGCAGGGGTATTATGAATACATATCGGGAACAAGAAGCGGTTTAGACCTCAATGCTGTTCCAAATTTAAAAATAGGTGAGAGATAGGCAGTTCATTCTTGACATGTTCATAGAAAAAGTATAAAATTGATGTGTTGTAGTATGTAATAAATATAGATGGTTTTCTTAAATTTGCTATATAGCTGTTTATATTGTATGATGCCGTGGCATTAGTTGATTATATACATTACAATGAATATTTATAAGGAGGTGCTCCTGTTCGATGGTAGCAGTGGTTATAATAGCCATTGTGATTCTATTGGTTGGGATTATCGCCACAGCGCTTATTACTAAAAATGTCGCTATTACAAATTATAAAAAGAGCGAGGAAGTAAAAGTTGGAAATGCAGAGGAAAAAGCTAGAGGAATTATAGATGATGCTTTGAAAACTGCCGAGACTAAGAAGCGTGAAGCACTTCTTGAAGCAAAGGAAGAAGCGATCAAAACTAAAAATGAAATTGAGCGTGAATCCAAAGAGAGAAGAGCTGAATTGCAGCGATATGAAAAACGTGTATTGTCGAAGGAGGAAACTCTGGATAAAAAGTCAGATGCACTTGAAAAGAAGGAAGTTAAGCTGAATGCAAAAAATGCTGAACTTGATAAGCAGAAAAAAGAACTTGACGAACTTAAAGAAAGTCATTTGCATGAACTTGAGAAAATATCAGGTTTGACTACTGAACAAGCGAAGGAATATCTGTTAAAATCTGTTGAAGAAGACGTAAAGCATGAAACAGCTGTTCTTGTTAAGGAGCTTAACAAGAAAGCTAAAGAGGAAGCAGACAAAAAAGCAAGAGATTATGTTGTCACAGCTATACAGAGATGTGCGGCAGATCATGTTGCAGAGACAACTATATCAGTTGTGCAGCTTCCAAATGATGAAATGAAAGGTAGAATCATTGGACGAGAGGGCAGAAATATTCGTACTCTTGAGACTCTTACAGGTGTGAATCTTATTATTGATGATACACCGGAAGCAGTTGTTTTATCTGGATTTGACGGTGCGAGAAGAGAGGTAGCAAGAATCGCACTTGAAAAACTTATTGTTGATGGAAGAATACATCCGGCGCGTATTGAGGAAATGGTCGAAAAGGCTCAGAAAGAAGTTGAATCAATGATGCGTGAGGAAGGTGAAGCTGCTACATTGGAAGTAGGAGTGCATGGTATTCATCCTGAACTTATCCGCCTTTTAGGAAAGATGAAATTCAGGACAAGTTATGGACAGAATGCACTTAATCATTCGATAGAGGTTGCACACCTTGCAGGTCTTCTTGCAGGAGAGATAGGTGTAGATGTTCGTACAGCAAAGAGAGCAGGTTTATTGCACGATATAGGAAAGAGTGTTGACCAGGAGATGGAAGGTACTCATGTGCAGATAGGTGCAGACCTTTGCCGTAAGTACAAAGAGTCGCAGATAGTTATAAATGCAGTAGAGGCACATCACGGGGATGTTGAACCGGAATCTCTTATTGCCTGTATAGTTCAGGCTGCCGATACAATTTCAGCAGCAAGACCAGGTGCAAGAAGAGAAACTTTAGAAACATATACAAACAGATTGAAACAATTAGAAGATATTTCAAATGGCTTTAAGGGTGTTGAAAAATCATTTGCAATACAGGCGGGCAGAGAAGTGCGCGTTATGGTTGTTCCTGACAAGATAAGCGATGACGATATGGTATTGCTTGCAAGGGATATTTCAAAGCAGATTGAAGAAGAATTAAAATACCCGGGTCAAATTAAAGTTAATGTAATCAGGGAATCCAGAGTTACAGATTATGCTAAATAGACACAGTGGACTGTAAAAGTAAGGAATCGCCTTATGGCGATTCCTTTTTCTTGATTTATAAGGTGATGAGGTATTTATGGTAATCGTCAGGAAAGAAAAATTTAATTCAGAAAAATCAATACAATACATTTCTGATAAAGCAGAAAAAACAGAAAATAAAAGTGGCATGGAAGATTTAAAGCTTGGGGCGGCAATAGACATAGGAACAACAAGTATTGCTGTTGGGCTGTTTGATATGGAAAATGAGGTTCTGCTTGGAAATTTGACGCAGACAAACTGTCAGACTAAGTTTGGAAGTGATGTAATGATGAGAATAATGCATTGCACAAACGGGAAAGAACAGCTTTTACATGATATGCTGATAGAACAGATAGAAAATATAATAACTGTTATAATAGAGCAGAACATATCGGAAAAATATAAATCATATGTTGTGGAAAGGATGACTGTTGTCGGAAATACAACCATGTGTCATATATTTTTAAACAGAGATGTCACGGGACTTAGCGGTGCACCTTTTAGCATGGCATACAAGGGTATTGCAAATGTAAATTCACAGGAAGCGGGGTTTAAAATTTACAATATATCTGAGATAATCGTACTTCCGAATATCCATTCACATGTCGGTGCGGATGCAATGTCGGTTCTCTGTAATGAGAAGCTCTACAAAAAAGATTTAAATGAGATAGCAATAGATATAGGAACAAATGCTGAAATTATATTGAACAGACATGGTGATGTGTATGTTACATCAACTGCGGCAGGACCGGCATTTGAGGGAAAGGGAATATATTCCGGAATTCGTGCGGGAGCGGGAGCAATAAATTCTGTAAAAATAAGCAGGGTAAACGGAAATATTATACTTGGTATGCTCGATGACGGTACAAAACAATCTCCGAAAGGAATATGCGGTTCAGGACTTATAGACGCTATTTCCGAACTTTTAAAAGCGGGCGTGTTGACAAAGGACGGGTATTTGTTGACAAAGCAAGAAGCTGTGGCGGCAAATGTTAATATAAATCTGTGTAATTGTCTTGACAACAGTGATGAAAGGATTGGAAATTATTTTGTTTTATCAGAAAAAAATAAGATAATTGTCACTCAGAGAGATATAAGAAATGTTCAGCTCGCAAAGGGTGCAATACAGGCAGGTGTCGAAGTTTTGCTTGAAAAAGCCGGAATTACAATGAATGATATTGAGAAAATAAAAATTGCAGGAGTGTTTGGAAAATTTATACATGCTTCATCTGCTATGTCATTCGGTTTACTGCCATCCTATCCGGACAAAATAGAATTTATAGGTAATGCCGCCGGAAATGGTGCTGCTAGGGCATTATTCGATGCAGATTTTGTGAAGAATACGGAAAAATTAACAGAAGAGATAAGACATATAGAACTTGCAGACGAAAATGATTTCCAAAATAAATTTTTGAATGCAATGGAGCTAAAAGAGTGGTATTATAGATAGTGTTGACTTATATAGTGTGATACTGTCTGTTCAGGGCGAAAACAGATGGTATTTTAGAATAATGGCATAGAAGATATGCAATGTCTTAAAAAATTGAACGCTCAGAAAAGAGGAAGAATATGAAATTAGGTTTTATAGGTGCCGGAAATATGGCACAGGCAATGATAGGCGGAATATTGGCAAAGGGTATAGTGAAAAAAGATGAGATTATTGCATCAGCGGCAACTCAGAAAACAATAGATAAGGTTTCCGAAGAATTTGGTGTTAATGTTACACTTGATAATACTGAAGTTGCAAAGGCTGATATAGTATTTCTTGCCGTTAAACCTGTTTACTATCAGGAAGTTATAGATGAAATTAAATCTGTTGTAAATGAAAATCAGATAATTATAAGTGTAGCAGCAGGCAAGAGTGTAGAATGGGTTGAAAACGCTTTCGGCGGAGAGAAAAAGATTGTAAGAATTATGCCAAATACACCTGCTTTGGTAGGAGAAGCGGTTACTGCGATATGCCCTAACAAAAATGTAAGTGATGAAGAAAAAAAAGTGGTATCTGAACTTTTATCATCATTTGGTATTGCACAGTTTATAAATGAGAATATAATGGACGCAGTTATAGCTGTCAGCGGAAGTTCGCCTGCATATGTATTTATGTTTATTGAGGCGATGGCTGATGCGGCAGTAGCTGAGGGAATGCCAAGAGCACAGGCGTATCAGTTCGCGGCACAGTCTGTTCTTGGAAGTGCTAAGATGGTTCTCGAGACTGGAAAGCATCCGGGAGAGCTTAAAGATATGGTTTGCTCACCTGCCGGAACAACAATTGAGGCTGTAAAAGTTCTTGAAGAGAAAGGGTTCAGAAGCAGTGTGATTGAAGCAATGAGTGCATGCGCTGACAAATCAAGAAATATGTAATTTTATGTTTTATACGGCTGTTTACATAAAAAAATAAAATAAAGCATATTATTAAAAAAATATATTTGCAATTAAGAGTTGCCTGGGAGTAGTTTTGTCAGATATATTAAAAAAGTTTCTCAAATATAAAGGATTTATAATTTTTGCAGCAGTAACGGTTGCTTTATGTATGTGTATAAATTATATTTGTACATGGGAAAGACAAACTAAATTCGAGTACGGATTTATATCGGGAATAAACAAAAATATTTCAAAGGGAAACGGTGCGGAAATTTTACGGGAATGTAAATGTTTTCCTGTTTTAAGACAGGGAGGAAGCACTTGCTTTTTTGATGACGGGTATGGAGAGGGAAGAAGTTTCGGAGGAAACAGACATCATGAAGGGATAGACATTATGCCATCGGAAGATAAGGCAGGAAAATTTAAGGTGCGCTCTGTATGTGATGGTGTAGTTGAAAAAAAGGGATGGCTGAGACTCGGAGGGTACAGGGTCGGAATAAGAAGCAGACATGGGAATTACTATTATTATGCGCATTTAGACTCCTATAGAAAAGGTCTGAAATGCAATGATACGGTAAAGGCAGGAGAAATTATAGGATATATGGGGAATACGGGTTATGGTGACGAGGGAACAAGGGGTAAGTTTCAGGTACATCTTCATTTCGGGGTATATGTGAGAGATAAGGCAGGGGAGAAAAGTATCAATCCCTATTATTTATTAAAAAAACTGGAAAGCAGATAGCTTTGGAAAGGAAAACAGATATGGAAATACAGCTTTGGAGAGAAATATTGGAGCCTTATGGTCAGGCAGTAGACGAACTTGTCGTAAAATTCAATCATATTAAGCAGGAATATCAGAATGCAAGAATGTATTCACCAATAGAGTCGGTTTCGGGAAGAGTAAAGAGTATATCAAGTATTATGGAAAAAACTCAGAGAAAAAATGTCAGGATAGAAGAACTGGAAGATAAGATAGAGGACATTGCGGGAATAAGAATAATATGTCAGTTTGTCGAGGATATAAATACCGTTGTAAAAATTATAAGAAAACGTGGGGATTTGGAAGTAAAGCAGGAGAAAGATTATATAACAAACAGCAAGCCGAGCGGTTACAGAAGTTATCATATAATAGCTTATTACACAGTGCAGACTATATATGGTCCCAAAAAACTTGAAGTTGAGATACAGATAAGAACGCTTGCTATGAATTTCTGGTCTACGATTGAACATTCGCTTCAATATAAGTATAAAGAACATATGCCGGAAGAACTCAGAAAGAGACTGCTTAGTGCGGCAGATGCGGTAGGAGTTCTTGATAATGAGATGGCTTCGGTCAGAGATGAGATTATGGATGCACAAAATCACAACAGACAGAAAGCTAATATTATTGCAGACATAGTAAGAAGTATAGAAGAACTGTATTATGTGGCAAATAAAAGAGAAGTCGAGAAAATACAGGATGAATTTTATAAGATATACAAACAAAATGATATGACTATGCTAAAACGTTTTAACAAACAGCTTGATATAATAGCAGAGACATATAGGGCACAGAGTCTTAATGCACGCAGTTATAGTGTGATACAAAATCATTGATATTGAACTATGAAAGGGATTTTAAGAGATGAAGATTTCAAGAGGTCAGCTTGGGTATTTGGAGTACAAAAAGAAAAGGGCAATTGCAGGAACAATAGCAATGGCAGTGCTTGGTATTATTGTATTTCTTGTCGGATTTTTTTTAAATGATATGTCGAACAGAAACATATTTACGGTTGTTGCGGTACTGTTTGCACTTCCGGGCGCGAAGTTTCTCGTTGCGTTTATTGTAGCATTTCCATATCATACTGTTGGAAAAGAACAGTATGACAAAGTCAAAAAGCACCTTGGTGAGGGCATGGAATTGTATACCGATCTTGTCATTACATCATCAGAGAAAGTAATGAGCCTTGACTTTGTCGCTGTAGGAAACAATCAGGTTATAGGACTTACAAGTGACAAAAAGGTTGAGATTTCATACATAAGAAAGTATCTGACAGACGGCGTGGCAAATTGGGGAGATAACTATAAAGTTAAAATTGTGGAAAGTGAAAAACTGTTTTTAAATGAACTTGATAATGTAAAAGTTGTTGAAGCGGACGAAGAACAGGAAGAAAATGTGAAATCTTATATTGTCTCGCTTATTGTATAATTTGTTTTGGGTGCCTGTGAACATTTAAGCAGGAACCGGAGGACTAATTTGACGGAAAGGAAATACAAATGAGAGAGATAAGTGTGAGTGCGGTTGATGAGGGGCAAAGGCTTGATAAATATCTTACAAAATATATGCCTGAAGCACCTAAAAGCTTTTTCTATAAAATGATGCGGAAGAAAAACATTGTTCTAAATGGAAAAAAGGCTGCCGGTATGGAAAAATTGTGTGACGGAGATAAGATAAAATTATTTCTTGCGGATGAAACCATAGATAAATTCAGAAATGCGGATAAATATGGGAAAAATGCAGATGGCAGTACAGCAAAGCCAAAGTTTAAGCTTAACGTTATATTTGAGGATGATGACATACTTGTAATAAATAAACCGGTTGATATGCTCTCGCAGAAAGCCGATAAAAACGATGTTTCGCTTGTAGAATATATATCGTGGTATCTCGATGAAAATAAGCATGAAGAGGACAGAGAATTTAAAGGTTTTAAAGCAGGAATATGCAACAGACTCGACAGAAATACGAGTGGTCTTATAGTTGCAGGTAAATCAATAAAAGGTCTGCAGTGCATGAATGAAATTTTTAGAGAGAGAAAGCTAAAGAAATTTTATTTGTGTATTGTCAAAGGACGGTTAGACGGTTTTAAGCGTATAGACGGGTATCTTACAAAAAATGAAAACCATAATACTGTAAGCATTTCAAGAGAAATGACTGAGGGTGCATTTAAGATAGTGACGGAATATGAACCGTTAGGCTATGGAAAGTTGCAGGGGGAGACATACACCTTGCTTAAGGTGCACCTTGTAACGGGAAAGTCACATCAGATAAGAGCGCATTTAAAGAGCATAGGACATCCTATAGTAGGTGATTCAAAATATGGCTACAAAGATGTATATAAAATATTCAGAAAAGAATTTAACTTGAGACATCAGCTTTTGCATGCATGGAGACTTGAAATGTCGGATGATGAGATAGTCCCTGAAAAATATAAAAACAAAGTATTTCAAGCGGAATTGCCAAAAGAATTTCTAAAGATACTGGGCGGACTGGGTATTGATAAAAATTTTTTAGAATAAAAGATTTTTTAATCGGATATTGATAAAGAGAGGAGGATGTTATGGGAGCATGGAATTCGAGAGGGCTCAGAGGTTCAATGCTTGAGGAGGCTGTAAATTTTACAAATCAGAAATACAGTCAGGAAAATCTGGCACTTGTGCAGAAAATACCGACACCCATAACGCCGATAGAAATTGATAAGCAGACAAGACATATAACACTTGCCTATTTTGAACAGAAAAGTACGGTTGATTATATAGGTGCGGTGCAGGGAATACCTGTCTGTTTTGACGCAAAAGAGTGCAGAACACGGACATTCCCGCTTCAAAATATACATGAGCATCAGATGAGCTTTATGGAAAATTTTGAAAGGCAGCAGGGGGTGGCTTTCTTTATCATTATGTTTACGGGGGCGGGAAGATGTTTTTATGTTCCGTATCGTGATGTGAAAGTATTTTGGGACAGGGCAGCAAATGGAGGAAGAAAGAGCTTTAAGCTTGAGGAATTAAGAAGCGAATATGAAATAGAAATAACAAATCAGATATTTATACACTATCTTTCTCAGATAAACAGGGATTTGAGTGAGAGGGATGAGTAAAAAAAATTTACTAGACAAAAAATATACTTTATAATAGGAGTATACTAATGACTAAGATTGAAGGGGGTTAGAGTACTATGAGTGAAAATTTAAAAACAGAATTACTGAGTCAGGGTGTTGATTATGCGACAACTCTTGAAAGATTTATGGGTAAAGAGGAGTTATATAAGAGATTTCTTATAAAGTTTCTTGCTGATGACAATTTCAATCAGCTTGAGGCAAACATTGGATGTGGAAATATAGAGGAAGCATTTAAATGCGCACATACAATTAAAGGCTTATGCGGAAATCTTGGATTTGATAATTTGCTTGAAGAGGATGCTCAGATTGTAGAAATTCTCAGAAGTGGCTCGATGGACGGTGTCGAGGAATTATTTGAGACATTGAGCACAAAGTATCATAAACTTTGTGAGACAATAAAAAAATATGAATAGTATAATAAACAGTGTCTTTTCTTTTATAATGACCGAAAATCAATATAAGATTTTTAGAAGTTATGTCACATAAAAAGCTGTATATAGTATTGATGTACTGTATACAGCTTTTTAAATTACAAATTTTTTGATTGTATATTATTTCTTATATAATTATAAGTGAAGTACACGTTCCTTTATTTCCTGTGTTCTTCCCTGATTCCAAAATTGTGTTCCGATGTACCCGCAGGTTCTTCTTGCGACATTCATTTTATTTTGGTCTGTATTGCCACAGTTAGGACATTGCCATATTAGTTTGCCGCTTTCATCCTCAACTATCTGGATTTGACCGTTGTATCCGCAGCATTGGCAGTAATCACTTTTTGTATTGAGTTCTGCGTACATTATGTTGTCGTAAATGTATTTTATGACTTCAAGTACAGCGTCTATGTTATTTTCAAGATTTGGAACTTCAACATAGCTTACGGCACCACCCGGCGAGAGCTTTTGGAATTGTGCCTCGAATTTTAGTTTGTCAAATGCATTTATCGGTTCAGTTACATGTACATGGTAGCTGTTTGTGATGTAATTCTTATCGGTAACACCCTCAATTATGCCAAATCTTTTTTGGAGACATTTAGCAAATTTGTATGTTGTAGACTCAAGAGGTGTTCCGTAAAGGCTGAAATCTATATTTTCCTCTCTCTTCCATTGGCTGCAATAATCGTTAAGTTTTTCCATTATCTCCAGTGCAAAAGGTGTTGCGTCAGGCGAGGTGTGGGATTTTCCGGTCATATATCGTACACATTCACACAATCCGGCATATCCGAGGGAAATAGTTGAATATCCGTTGTAAAGAAGCTTGTCTATTTTCTCTCCTTTTTTTAGACGTGCGAGAGCTCCGTATTGCCAGAGAATAGGTGCAACATCTGATAATGTGCCTTTCAATCGGTTATGACGGTACATAAGAGCTTTTTTGCAAAGCTTCATGCGCTCATCAAATATTTTCCAGAATTTGTCTAAATCTTTTTCGGAAGAGCATGCAATATCGACAAGATTGACGGTTACAACACCCTGATTAAATCTGCCGTAAAATTTAGGTTTACCGTTTTCATCATGATATACTGTGAGGAAAGAACGGCATCCCATGCATGGATAGCAGTTTCCATCTTTCAAATTAAGCATGACTTTTTCGGAAATATAATCAGGAACCATTCGTTTGGCTGTGCATTTTGCAGCAAGTTCTGTGAGATACCAATATTTTGAGTTCTCTGATATATTATCTTCTTCAAGTACATAGAGAAGTTTCGGAAAAGCAGGCGTGATGTAAATGCCCTTTTCATTTTTTACACCCAGTATGCGTTGATTAAGAATTTCTTCTATTATCATGGCAAGATCTTTTTTGGTGCGTTCATCTTTTGCTTCATTAAGATACATAAATATTGTAACAAATGGAGCCTGTCCGTTAGTTGTCATAAGTGTTATGACCTGATACTGAATCATCTGGACACCTCGTTTTATTTCGTCTTTAACACGAATTTCAACGACTTTTTCAATCTGTTTCTCAGTGTAATTAAGACCGGCCGCTTCAAATTCAGATGTTACCTGTTTGAAATATTTTTTACGGCTTACATCTACAAAAGGTGCAAGGTGTGCCAGCGAGAAACTTTGTCCTCCATACTGTGAGCTTGCAATCTGCGCAATACTCTGTGTTGCAATATTGCAGGCGGTCGCAAAGCTTTTAGGAGTGTCAATCATAGTCTCGCTTATCACGGTACCGTTTTGAAGCATGTCTTCAAGATTTACAAGACAGCAGTTATGCATGTGCTGGGCAAAGTAGTCCGAATCGTGGAAATGGATGATTCCCTGCTCGTGTGCCCTTACAATATCTTCCGGCAGCAGAAAGCGTTTTGTAATATCTTTGCTTACCTCACCTGCCATATAATCACGCTGAACACTGTTTACAGTAGGATTTTTGTTGGAATTTTCCTGCATAACTTCTTCATTGTCACATTCGATAAGACTCAAAATCTGTTTGTCGGTCGAGTTGGATTTTCTGACAAGTGCCCTGTTATAGCGGTAGGTAATATATTTTCTTGCGAGTGCAAAGGCACGCTTGTTCATAATCTGGTCTTCAACTAAATCCTGGATTTCTTCAACATTCAGAGCTCTGTGCATATCCTCACAGATTTTTTCGACATTTGATGCTATTTCACATATCTGTTCTTCTGAAAGTCTCTCAATAGTAGGAACTTCGGTGTTTGCTTTATTGATAGCGGCAACAATTTTATCAGCATCAAATTCGTTTTCAGAGCCGCTTCTTTTAATGATTTTCATATAACTCCTGCTTTCTTCAATGGATTTTACATTATGATAATGCCACGGATTGCTTCATTGCTGTGCAATTTTTCAATCCTGCATCATCTTATTTATTTTTCTTAACTTTTGTATTTATATATCCAATCATCTCCTTTACAGATATTGAAGATTTATTTTTAGGGATGAAACGCATTGTCGGAAACGCATCGACTATACGTCTGCTTCCAAAGAATAAATGTTTTGTTTTAAGGATAGAATGACTTTTTTCGCGATATTGATTTAATATGTCCTCTATAAGTCGGATTTTAGGTTCTTCAGTCACAGTTTCTCTAATAGAAGCAAGTTTTTCTCTGAGAGTATCTATTTTCTCACTCAGACCGATTTTAGCAAGAAAATCGTCTTTTAATGAACTAAGCTGCATTTCCTGAAGCTGTTGTTCAAGTTCCTGACGGAAAGAGTAGAGAGTTTCGAGTTGTTTCTTGAAATTTATTGTCTCGATAACCGTATATGTCAAATCAATTGCAGATATAACGATGAGAACAGCAAGTATTTTCTGACCTGTACTCTCGGGGATAAGACCAATCAGCCATTTGGCAAAAGGCTCAAGCACATCAAATAAAAACAGTGTTAAGAAACCCCAGAACATTGAAGGGATAATGGCAATCCTGCCGTTTATGTTATATGGTGCGGTTGAATAATCCCACCATTTTGCATGAAATAATTTTTCAAGTACATATGAGGTGATATATTCGATTACGGTTGCAATAAGCATTCCTGCCACATACAGTAAAGATGGATACAGCGAGACAGGTCGTAAAAGTACATATACAAGAGTTGCACCTGTTCCGTAAAGAGGAAGCATCGGACCTACAAGAAAACCTCTGTTGACGGGCTTTTTTGTTCTGACGGAAACAAAAATACTTTCGTAAACCCAGCCTAAAATGCTGAAAACATAAAAATTCATCAGAATAAAATAAATAGAAAGACCCAATACCATATAAACCTCCAAAAAGTGATTTAGTAAACAATCGTATAATTGTTCTAAAGCGTTTTGATATAATGGTATCTTTTTTAGGGCAGTTAGTCAATAGGGACAAAACGGAACTAAAAATATAAAAAATTAAAAAAAGTGCAATGAAAACAACTTGACAGCGGCTTTAAAAGTAAATATAATCAAATACATCTGGTGAGCTTAATGCTGAGAGGGATTTTATCCGACCCATATGACCTGATACAGTTAGTACTGTCGTAGGCAGATATTATTTATGTTGATTACGGTTTTTGTGTGATATACCGTTTGATATATATTTTTATAATTATGCATGGTCACTCCAGATGACGATTTTTATATCGGTTGTCCGGAGTTTTTATTTGGAAAAAATCTTCCCCTATACAACATATTTAAATGATGTTGGGGTCAAAAGGTATTTTGAACTTTACATCATAGTAAATCACTACATAATTTAAGACAAATTGCTTGACGGAGGTAAAAAATGGAATACGCTACACAGATGGATGCCGCAAGAAAAGGCATTTATACAAAAGAACTTCTTGCAGTTGCGGAAGATGAAAAATTTGATAAGGATGAGCTTATAAAACTTGTTGCAGAAGGAAAAGTAATAATTCCGGCAAACAAAAATCATAAATGTTTAAAGCCTAGCGGAATCGGAACAAAACTCAGAACAAAGATAAATGTCAATCTTGGAACATCAAGAGACTGGACTGATCTTGACATGGAGATGGAAAAAGTAAAAAGTGCAGTAGACATGGGTGCAGAAGCTATCATGGACTTGAGTTCATGCGGTGACACACAGGTGTTTAGACGCAAACTTACAAGTGAATGTCCTGCTGTTATCGGAACTGTTCCTATTTATGATGCAGTTGTATATTATAAAAAAGCACTTAAGGATATTACTGCAAAAGAATGGATTGATGTCGTGAGAATGCACGCTGAGGATGGTGTTGACTTTATGACTATTCATTGTGGAATAAACAAAGAGACTGCAAGAAAATTTAAGAGAAATAAAAGACTTATGAATATTGTTTCAAGAGGTGGTTCAATAATCTATGCATGGATGGAGATGACAGGAAATGAAAATCCATTCTATGAGTATTATGACGAAGTGCTTGACATATGCAGGCAGTATGATGTGACAATGAGCCTCGGTGACGCATGTCGTCCGGGATGTCTCAAAGATGCTACAGATGCAGCTCAGATTGAAGAACTTATTGCTCTTTCAGAACTTACAAACAGAGCATGGGAAAAGGACGTTCAGGTGATGATAGAAGGACCGGGACATATGCCGCTTAACCAGATAAAAGCAAATATGGAAGTACAGCAGGCAATGTGCAAGGGAGCACCGTTCTATGTACTTGGACCACTCGTAACGGATATTGCACCCGGATATGACCATATTACAGCAGCGATAGGCGGAGCGATAGCTGCAACATATGGAGCGTCTTTCCTCTGCTATGTAACACCTGCCGAGCATCTTAGACTTCCGGATGTAAATGACGTAAAAGAGGGAATAATTGCATCAAAGATAGCCGCACATGCAGCAGATATAGCTAAAGGTGTTCCGGGAGCAAGAGACTGGGATGACAACATGGGACAGGCGAGAAAGAATCTTGATTGGGAGAAGACGTTTGAGTATTCAATCGACCCTGAAAAGGCTAGAGCATATCGAGCATCAGCAAAACCGGAGAAAGAGGACACATGTTCAATGTGTGGAAACTTCTGTGCAGTAAAGAATATGAATAAGATACTTGACGGAGAAATAGTATCTATATTTGATGAATAATTTAATCTGATTTTTGTAAAATATTAATGTAACGCAGGCTGAGTTTTTGTTTTCAGTCTGCGTTTATTTGTATAAAACTAAGAAGGTTTTATCAGTATTTCGTCGGTATTTTTTAAAATTTCATCCCATTCATTTTTAGCAAAATCATCATATATTGCTACTGTTTTACAGCCTGCCTTTTTTGCGGAAAGAATAGAATATAGTGCATCTTCATATACGATTGTATTTTCGGGTTTAAATCCGAGAGAAGAGGCTACATTTACAAAAGTTTCAGGCACGGTTTTATCTGTCTCAAAATCCTGACATGAAAAAAGTTTGTCGAAATATTCTAGGATGTTAAGACGCTTAAAAGCTGCCTCGGCACATTGTACAGGTGATGCCGATAAAAGGATAATTGTCTCACCGTTTTCATGAAGCTTCTTCAACAATTCTGTCATTCCTGGTTTTGCCGGTATTTCATTTTTATATTTATTAAAAGAAAAATCATAAATCTCTTTGATTATCTCGTCTACTGTTTTATCAAGTCCAAGTTCTATAAAATATTTTGCGGCATTTTCAAGTGTGTATGCCTCTATAAGTTTATTTACATCATCGTCATGTGGTATATCATATGACTCAAGATAATCTGATGCTATGGTTGCCCACATAGGCATCGAATCAAGAATGGTTCCGTCCATATCGAAAATATGTAGCTTGTTATCCATAGTTACCTCCTTGCAAAGTGTTCCTAATTGCTTAAAATCAAGTTATAAAAGATTGATTTTAAGCATTTTTGTTTTGTACAATGTATTGCGATAAGTATTATTTATATTTATTTGATTATTTAATAACATCTTTCATAATTGAAACAAGTTCTCTTGTGGCTTCGCCGGGGTCACTTGCTCCAAAAAGTGCGGAGATTACGGCAACTCCGTCTATATCGGTTCCCTTAAGTTCTCTGACATTAGAGTGGTCGATACCTCCGATCGCAACAACAGGAATGGAAACGCTGTTGCATATTTCTTTAAGTGTGCTAAGTTCGAGTGGTTTAGTATCTTTTTTTGTACTTGTATTAAAAACAGCACCGGCACCGATATAGTCAGCACCGAGTTCTTCTGCTTTTTTTGCAAGTGTAACGCTTGGAGCTGTCATTCCGATAATTTTGTCATCACCGAGAAGCTTTCTTGCTTCAACATAATCCATATCATTCTGACCGATATGAACACCGTCAACACCAGCTTCCATAACAGCATAAATATCGTCATCAATAACAACAGGAACATTATATTTTGCGGCAATCTCTTTGATGTGTACCGCTTCTTTTACAAGTTCGTCATGTGGCATGTTTTTTTCGCGGATTTGCAAAAAAGTGGCACCATTTTTAAGAACGTCATCTACCTGCTGTTCAAGGGTTTGCATGCCAGTCCAATGTCTGTCTGTTATAGCATATACAAGCATGCTTTCTTTATTTAATTTCATTTATATATCCTCATTTCTTATTTTTAATGTAATTCTGATATTCTCTTAAAACGAATCCTTTCGGCTGGATTTCCGATATACGGCTTCCTTTTTAGCATTTTTAACGAAGTCTGTTACATTCATAATGCTCATGTGTTTCAAGACAATTCAAAATTGTTTCGAAATGCTGTTCCTTGCTGCCTTCATCGAGAACAAGGTCAAGAGTAACGGCAATGTTGTTAAGCATTGTATCATTAAGATATGGTTCAAGACTTGAAAAAATATGGCGTTTATCATGATAATTTTCAGCGTCAAGGAAAATCATAAGACCTTTTGCAGCCAATTGATTGTCTGAAATCTTTCCGGAAAGTTTTCTTTCGACCTGACCCGATAAAAGTGCATCAGTGATTTCTTCGTCAGATACTGTTATGGCTTCTTCTGGATGTATGGTGTTTGTAACGGCAGCTGATTTTTCAGATTGTACGATGTCCGGTTCTGCAGCTGTGCCTGCTTGATGAATTGATTTTTGTTCAATATTTGATTTTGCAAGTGGTTCGGTAGATTGCATAGAATTTGACATACAGTTTGCAGCCTCTGTATTTTGGCGGTCATCTAATATAATTCTTTCAAACCTATATTCCTGCGCTGCGTCGGGATATTTTTCTTTATCAAGCTTTTCGAGAAACGTTGAAAGTGGTCTTACCCAGATTTTAAAAGGGGCGTACATTGCCTGATATACAACCATTGGCGTATTGTCCTCACTGTTTTCAGCCAATGCTCTTACCTGATATAGCTGTCCTTTAAAATGTTTGTAAAATTCTCCGGCATTTACGGTTTTCTGCGTCATAAAAACACGACCTTTCAAAATAATAGTATGATATATGTATCAGAAATTGTGTTAGATTTAGTTTCATATATCATAAAGTACAGATGTTTGAAACAAAAGGTATTTTGTCTCTTACATCATGCATATAGTCTAACACAAAATCATATATGTTGCTAAAAAAATCTCGTTTAAAAAAATAAAGTTTTTGTCTACTTTTTATAAAAATGACAAAAAATGACGAAAATTTAATTTCTATTATAAAGAATATACAGAAAATGAAATACATTTTTGTAAAAAAAACATATAGAAACAGATAGTACAAAAAAATATAATTTATCTGTGTAAAAAAATGATTGACAATTTTATATAAAGAATATAATATAGATGTCAGGAACATCTGTTCGTAAAAGGAGGATTTAAAAATGGCAAAACCAAATATTGATGAGAACAAGTTAAAAGCATTAGAATCTGCTATGGCACAGATAGAGAGAAATTATGGAAAAGGCGCAGTTATGAAGCTTGGAGATAATACACATCTCAATGTGGAAACAGTGCCATCAGGTTCACTTTCTCTTGACATTGCTCTTGGAGTCGGAGGTGTTCCAAAGGGAAGAGTTGTTGAAGTATATGGACCGGAGTCAGGAGGAAAGACTACAGTAGCACTTCATATGGTGGCAGAGGTACAAAAAAGAGGAGGCATTGCAGGATTTATAGATGCAGAGCATGCCCTTGATCCGGTATATGCAAAAAAGATTGGTGTAGATATTGACAATTTATATATATCACAGCCTGACACAGGTGAGCAGGCACTTGAGATTACAGAGACTATGGTTCGTTCAGGAGCCATAGATATAGTTATCGTGGATTCGGTTGCAGCTCTTGTTCCAAAGGCTGAGATTGAAGGTGATATGGGTGACAGTCATGTGGGACTTCAGGCGAGACTTATGTCTCAGGCACTTAGAAAACTTACAGCGATTATAGGAAAGACAAGCTGTACGGTTATCTTTATCAACCAGCTTCGTGAAAAAGTAGGTGTTATGTTTGGAAATCCTGAGACTACTACAGGTGGCCGTGCACTTAAATATTATTCATCTATCAGACTTGAGGTAAGACGTGGTGAGCAGATAAAGAAAGATGGCGAAGCTATCGGAAACCGTACACGCATAAAAGTTGTGAAAAATAAGGTTGCACCACCATTCCGTGAAGCGGAAGTTGATATTATATACGGAGAGGGTATATCAAGAGAGGGAGATATTCTTGACCTTGCCGCCAAAGAAGATATAGTAAACAAGAGTGGTGCGTGGTATGCATACGACGGAAACAAGATTGGTCAGGGAAGAGAAAATGCAAAGACATATCTAAAAGAACATCCTGATATTATGGCGGAGATTGAGCAGAAAGTAAGGGAAAAGTTTTCAAAAGAAATCAAATCGGATGAAGAAGAAAGTGTATTTGCTGATGAGACAGAAAGTACAGAAACACCGACAGACAGTATTATTGAAGAGAAAGAAAATTAAAATTTATCATGGCAGCAAGTGAAGAGAAAAATGATGAGTTATTAAAAGCAAAAAAGAGAGCCATGCTTATATTACAGCATAATGACAGGACGGAGTGGGAACTTACAGATAAACTGTCAAAAGCGGGTTTTAGTGATGAGGCTGTAAACGAAGCTGTAGAGTATGTCAGAAGTTTTCATTATATTGATGACGAGAGATATGCAAAAAGGTTTGTTGAAATATATCATGAAAGCAGGAGTATAAAGAGACTGAGACAGGATCTTTATAAGAGGCATGTTTCAGAACAATATATAGAGCTGGCACTTGAAAATATAGATTATGATGACAGTGCGGCACTCAAAAGACAATTTGAAAAGCTAGGGCTTGACGCAGAAAAAGCTTCAGAACTTTCATATGAAGAAAGCCGGAAGCTTGTAGCAAAACTTTATAGAAAAGGCTTCTCAGTGGGAAGTATTAAAGATATGCTGTCCGATTTGAAATCCAAATAAAATTGCCAAATAAATTTAGAAAAAAAGTCTTGACAAGCGCATACTTACTTATTATACTGAGTGAGTGTGCGTTTTTGCATACATTAACTTTTTGACTATAAACATAGGAGGTGAAATTAATGCCAACATTTAACCAGTTAGTAAGAAAGGGAAGAAAGGCCTCAACAAAGAAGTCTAATTCTCCTGCACTTCAGTACACTTACAATTCTTTGAATAAGAAAACAGTAGCACAGAGCTCTCCACAGAAGAGAGGTGTTTGTACTGCAGTTCGTACTGCTACACCTAAGAAACCTAACTCAGCTCTTAGAAAAACAGCCAGAGTTCGTCTCTCAAACGGTATCGAAGTAACTAGCTATATCCCAGGTGAAGGACACAACCTTCAGGAGCATAGTGTAGTTCTTATCCGTGGTGGTAGAGTAAAGGATTTACCTGGTACAAGATACCATATCGTTCGTGGTACACTTGATACAGCAGGTGTTGCAAACAGAAAGCAGGGTCGTTCTAAGTATGGAGCAAAGAGACCTAAGAAGTAAGATTCACTAATTTGGAGAAGTGCCGGATTAATTTCACATAATTAACCTGGTGCGGACACTTAGAAATTGTGAGTACCGATGAATTAATGATAGTGATACGAAAATGCAGTGTCGGCTGTTAGTATTACTAAATAATGTTAAGGAGGGAAGTAACGTGCCACGTAAAGGACATATACAGAAAAGAGACGTGTTAGCAGATCCAGTTTACAAGAACAAAGTTGTTACTAAGCTTGTAAACAACATCATGTTAGATGGTAAAAAGGGTGTTGCTCAGAAAATCGTTTATGGTGCATTTGATGAAGTTGCAGAGAAGTCTGGTAAGGACGCTATTGAAGTATTCGAGGAGGCTATGAACAATATTATGCCACAGCTCGAGGTTAAGGCTAGACGTATCGGTGGTGCAACATATCAGGTACCTATTGAAGTTAGACCTGACAGAAGACAGGCTTTAGCTCTTCGTTGGCTTACACTCTACTCTCGTAAGAGAAGTGAGAAAACAATGAAAGAAAGACTTGCTAACGAGATTTTAGATGCTTCTAACAATACAGGCGCATCTGTAAAGAAGAAAGAAGACATGCATAAGATGGCTGAAGCTAATAAGGCTTTTGCACATTATCGTTGGTAAGGAGGTAAAGAGTCTTGGCTGGAAGAGAATATCCACTTGATAGAACTAGAAATATCGGTATCATGGCTCATATCGATGCCGGTAAGACTACATTAACAGAGCGTATCTTATATTACACAGGTGTAAATTATAAGATCGGTGAGACACATGATGGTGCCTCAACAATGGACTGGATGGAGCAGGAAAAAGAAAGAGGTATCACAATTACTTCAGCTGCTACAACATGTCATTGGACACTTGAAGATCATCATAAGAAGAAACCGGGTGCTTTAGAGCATCGTATCAACATCATTGATACACCGGGTCACGTAGACTTCACAGTTGAGGTTGAGCGTTCACTCCGTGTACTTGATGGTGCTGTAGGTGTATTTGATGCTAAGGCCGGTGTTGAGCCTCAGTCAGAAAATGTATGGCGTCAGGCTGACACATACAATGTACCTCGTATGGCATTCATCAACAAGATGGATAAAATGGGTGCAGATTTCTTCATGTCTGTACAGACAATTATTGATCGTCTTGGAAAAAATGCTATCCCTGTTCAGATTCCAATCGGTAAGGAAGACAGCTTTATCGGACTTATCGACCTTTTTGAAATGGATGCATATTACTATAAAAATGATGAGGGAACAGATATTGAGATTACTACAATACCTGATGATCTCAAAGATCTCGCTGATGAATGGCACAACAACCTTATCGAGAAAGTCTGCGAGTTAGATGATGACTTGTTAGAGAAATATCTTGAAGGTGAAGAGCCAACAATCGACGAGTTAAAGAAAGCACTTCGTAAAGGAACAATCGCTTGTGAAGCAGTACCTGTATATTGTGGTTCTGCATATAAGAACAAGGGTGTTCAGAAGTTACTTGATGGCGTAGTTGAATTCATGCCTGCACCAACAGATATTCCTGATATTACAGGTACAGACGAAGAAGGTAACGAAGTTGTTCGTAAATCTTCTGATGACGAGCCATTTGCAGCACTTGCATTCAAGATTATGACTGACCCATTCGTTGGAAAGCTTGCATTCTTCCGTGTTTATTCAGGAACATTAAACTCAGGTTCATATGTTCTTAATGCAACAAAGCAGAAGAAAGAGCGTGTAGGTCGTATCGTGCAGATGCATGCTAACAGCCGTAGCGAAATCGACAAAGTTTACTCTGGTGATATCGCAGCAGCAGTAGGATTTAAGATTACAACAACAGGTGATACAATCTGTGATGAGCAGCATCCTGTTATTCTTGAATCTATGGAATTCCCTGAGCCTGTTATCGAGCTCGCTATTGAGCCTAAGACAAAGAATGATCAGGGTAAGATGGGTGAAGCTTTAGCAAAACTTGCTGAAGAAGATCCAACATTTAAAGCTCATACAGATCAGGAGACTGGTCAGACAATTATCGCAGGTATGGGTGAGCTTCATCTTGAAGTTATCGTAGACAGACTTCTTCGTGAGTTCAATGTAGAAGCTAATGTAGGTGCTCCACAGGTTGCATACAAAGAGACATTTACAACTGCTGTTGATATTGACAGTAAATATGCTAAACAGTCAGGTGGACGTGGTCAGTACGGACATTGTAAAGTTAAGTTTGAGCCTATGGATCCTAACGGTGAGGAACCATTCAAGTTTGAGTCAACAGTAGTCGGTGGTGCTATTCCTAAGGAATACATTCCAGCTGTTGGTGAAGGTATCGAGGAAGCAGCTCAGGCTGGTATCCTTGGTGGATTCCCTGTACTTGGTGTACATGCTACTGTATGGGATGGTTCATACCATGAAGTCGATTCATCAGAAATGGCATTCCATATTGCCGGTTCTATGGCATTCAAAGATGCTATGAAGAAAGGTAATGCAGTATTACTTGAGCCTATCATGAAGGTTGAAGTTACAATGCCTGAGGAATACATGGGTGATGTTATCGGAAGTCTTAACGCTAAGCGTGGACAGATTGAAGGAATGGATGACATCGGAGGTGGAAAGATTGTTAGAGCTTTCGTTCCACTTGCTGAGATGTTCGGATATTCTACAGAACTTCGTTCTACAACACAGGGACGTGGTAACTACTCAATGTTCTTTGAGAAGTATCAGCAGTGTCCAAAGAATGTTCAGGACAAAGTTCTTGCAGGTAAGAATGCAGAGTAATTCTTAAAAATATAAAATTTATCATGGAAAAGATTTTTGGAATAATGAATTTTAAGGGTCTTTTCCATGTAAAAGTCTTTAAAAAGACTTGAAAAATAGATGTATTTGCAATATAATACTTTTCATAGTGTTATAAAAACGCGAAAATCGAAAAATGAAAATTAGTTAGGCAAAGCCTATGAATTTAAGGAGGATAATTAAAAATGGCTAAAGAAAAGTTTGAAAGAACTAAACCTCATTGCAACATTGGTACTATCGGTCACGTAGATCATGGTAAAACAACACTTACAGCTGCTATCACAAAGACACTTGCAGCTAGAGTTGCTGGTAACGCAGCAGTAGATTTCGAGAACATTGATAAGGCTCCAGAAGAGAGAGAAAGAGGTATCACAATCTCTACAGCTCACGTTGAGTATGAGACAGAGAAGAGACATTACGCTCACGTTGACTGCCCAGGCCATGCTGATTATGTAAAGAACATGATTACAGGTGCTGCTCAGATGGACGGTGCTATCCTTGTAGTTGCTGCTACTGACGGTGTTATGGCTCAGACAAAAGAGCATATCTTACTTTCTCGTCAGGTTAACGTTCCTTATATCGTAGTATTCCTTAACAAGTGCGATATGGTTGACGATCCTGAGCTTATCGAATTAGTAGAGATGGAAGTTACAGAAGCTCTTGAAGAGTACGGTTTTGAAGATTGTCCAATCATCAAAGGTTCAGCTCTTAAAGCTCTTGAAGATCCTAACAGCGAGTGGGGAGACAAGATTATGGAACTCATGGACACAGTTGATGAGTACATTCCAAACCCAGAGCGTGATACAGATAAGCCATTCCTTATGCCAGTAGAGGATGTATTCACAATCACAGGTCGTGGTACAGTTGCTACAGGTAGAGTAGAGCGTGGTACACTTCACCTCAATGACGAACTTGAAATCCTTGGTGTTAAGGAAGAAGTTGGTAAGACAGTTGTAACTGGTATCGAAATGTTCCGTAAGATGCTTGACGAGGCACAGGCTGGTGATAACATCGGTGCTCTTCTTCGTGGTATCAACAGAGACCAGATCGTTCGTGGACAGGTTCTTGCTAAGCCAGGTACAGTAACATGCCATAAGAAATTTACAGCTCAGGTTTACGTTCTTACAAAGGACGAAGGTGGACGTCATACTCCATTCTTCAACAACTATCGTCCACAGTTCTACTTCAGAACAACAGACGTAACAGGTGTTTGTGAGTTACCTGCAGGTACAGAAATGTGCATGCCTGGTGATAACGTAGAAATGACAATCGAGCTTATCCATCCAGTAGCTATGGAGCAGGGTCTTAATTTCGCTATCCGTGAAGGTGGACGTACAGTAGGTTCTGGTAAGGTTGCTACAATCATTGAGTAATTTATAGTGATTTGATTGTATCTTAAAATAAATAGTAATTTATTCCGCAATCCTTGAAAAATCGGGGGTTGCGGTTTCTTTTTGTATGAAAAGAAAGTTCGAACAAAAGATAAAGCCACTTACCCTTTGTGCTATGGTAAATGACTTGCATTTCTAGAAAAAATTAGCAAAATAATAGGGAGTCCGCTCGTGACTCCCTTTACTTAATTACAATAAGTTTCTCGGCACTCGTCCGAAGAAAAATTGTAATAATATTTTATGTGAAAAAAGAAAAAATATGTATTAGCAAAATAAAAGGGAACTCACTCGTAGCTCCCTCATTGAAATACTATATTAGTGTCCCACTCGTGAATACCTCTCTTGTACTTTTATATTAGCACGAAAATACTAACTTGTCTACTTATCTTTTGAAGATTTGTCTAAAAAATCTGTTAACTCCTGTATATTTGCAAAATGGTAGGTTTCAAGTAATTTTTTAAAATCATCTATTTGTTGCTGTTTGGATGCTAAAGTAGTTTGGAGGTTAGAACGATTTTCCTTTAATTTTGTGATGTATTGTAATTTGTCATTATACATATTTTGTAAAGTTTGATAATAATGGTTTACATCAAGTGAAAGAGAGAGGGATTTGTCCACCAAACGCATTTCATCAGAGGTTAGGTCTGTAATGTAATCACCAAGTCTGGCTTTACTTACACAAGTAATGTTTCCTAGCAGAACATTTCCATCAAGTATCAATTTGCCAGAAGTATCTGTTTGTGCTGTAATAGGTACAACAATAGGGAGAGTTGAAGATGTGTGTGTAATAGGAGCAACTAATGTATTGGGAGAAGTCTTATTAGCAGAATTATATTGTAGAATTACACAAGGACGTTCTTTACATTCTTCACTTCCGACACCAATACCTAAATTGCAACGGTATACTTGCCCTCGATATATAATGCGATTTTTGGCAGAGGGTGCGATAGCATTTAGATATAATTTATTCTTGAGCCATTCAAGGTATTGTTGTGTTTTTGTAAGGTCAATATTCATACTAATCTCCTTCGTATTGTTTTAAACAAATTTTTAAGTAAAGTCTATGCTAATCAGATATATTTGTCAATCGGAACATTAAATAATGAACACAGATGGTTTAATGCTAAGGACAGCAGACTTTTAACAGGTTTGCTGTCCTTTTTTGGGGGGGTAAGAAAAAAATTATTTATAATAATTTGAAAAAAGTGAGGGATTTTTACCATAATATGCCAATAGTAATATGAAGGCCTTAAAAAATACAATAAAGGAGTGGTCAGAGTGGAAGTAGAAAGAAGGGAAGAAAAAGAAATGCTTCGTTTGCTTGACAATGATGCTTCAAAAGCAATGGAAAAGATTATCAACAGATATGGAAGTGCGGTCAAAACCATATGCCGTTCAATACTTCTTGAATATTCAAATGAGGATATAGAAGAGACAGTTTCTGATGCTTTTGTGGCACTGTGGATGGCAAGGCATAAGATTGAGGTAACAAATGAATGTGGCATTAAAGAGTATCTGTATGGAATAACGAGAAGAACAGCGTTAAACCGGCGCAGAAAGCTTACAAAAACCAGATTAGGTTTAACAAATGAAGAAATAAGTGATATTGATGCATCAGGAAGACTTGTTGCCGGCAATGATGTAGAAAAAGAAGTAATAAGTAAAAGTGAGTATATATTACTGCATCAACTTATAGAAGAAATGAAAAGTCCGGACAATGAAATATTTTCATTCAGATATTTTGAGGGATACAGTATAAAGGAAATTGCTGAGAGGATGGGACTTAAAGCAAAAACAGTTGAGAACAGACTATGCAGAGGACGGGTGAGATTAAGAAATCAGTTGAGAACAGACTATGCAGAGGACGGGTGAGATTAAGAAATCAGTTGATACATTGTGGCGTAGAGATGGGAGGCTGAAAGTTATGAAAAATATAGACGAAATGTTGAACGAAATAGGGGAAAATAAGGAAATAAAAGAAGGTGGGAATATGATGACAAGTGAAGAAAAACAGCGTATATTAACAAGGACAATGGAAAAAATAGGAAGAATAGAAGCAGAAAGTAATATAGCTGCTGCAGATGGTAACATAAAGGTAAAATTTATGTCACGAAGATTTACAAGGGCTGCTGCGGCGGCTTTAGGAGTGACTCTGCTCGTGGGCGGAACGGCAGCAGCTACATTAAAACTTAATCCTGCGATAAGCAGTTATTTTGGAATAAATGGCGGTACACAGGAAAAGCAGGCGGCTGAAATGGTTTCAGATGCACAGGTAACAGCAAAGAGCGGCGATGTAGAGGTTTCTATGGGACAGGTCATGGCTGATGAATCAGGATTTTATGCGGTAATTGATGTGAAAGGACTTAAAAAGAGTAGCGAAAAACTCTTTTTCAATAATTATGATTTTTCAGTCAAAAATCATAAGATAGACGAAGGAGGCATCAATTTAGGGGTGTGTAAAAACTGGTTTGAGGGAGATACTGCAAAATTTTTAATATCAGTATCATATGATGATGATTGGAAAAAAGGAGAAAGCCTGTCAGGAAAAGAGGTGACATTCACATTGAAAGATATAGGATATTATGACAATGACTGTGAATTTATAACAATATGTAAAGGTGAGTGGAAATTAAAGTGGAAACTTGAGGTCAATAGTAAATCCATTGTAAAAAATATAAATGTTCCTATGAACTTAAACTGTTCTGATGTTGTATGGAATAAGTTTGAACTCACACCGTTATCTTTAACAACTTATTTTAAAATAGAAAAATACAGGGAATTTGAGGGAACTAAAGAGGAGTACGAAAGACAGGTGGAAGGAAAAGACAGACTTGTTGTAAAATATCTTGACGGAAGAAAAATAGACAGCAGATTTGTAGGGGATGGTGCTGAACAGGATTATCATGTTTTAGAGTCAAATGGTTATTATAAGATTGATTTCAAAGAGATCGTTGATCTTGACAAGGTTGAGAGTGTTTCGTTTAATGGACATGAGTTCATACTTAAAGAAAACAAAAATGAGCCGTCTTACAAGAGATTTACAACTAATGCGAACTTTACATTGGATGTGCTTTCTGACACAGCAAAGTATCTTAAAACTGAGGAAAAAGATGGAGCATACAATAAAGATATAGGCTGTAGACAGGATATGGTTACATTCTATGGCGAAAAAGACGGCATTAAGCAGGAACTGTTTACTATCTACAGATTACATACAACTGATCTGACGCAGATAGAGGACAATATGGCTGGCATGGAGCGTGTTGGATTCAGTGATTGTAAGAGAGGTGGATGTACTTATATGATAAAGTATAATGAAGTTAAAGATAAGAAAGCTATTGAGACATTTTCTGATATTATCAATAATCAGCTTCCATATATTCTTGCAGGATTTGAGTATATTGATTAGAGTATCATTGATAACTTCAAAATCTTAAACAAATCTTAAAGATTTAACTGCTTTTATCTTAATATTTTTTTTGAGATAATATGAGCTGTACCGGGGAGATGGAAGTTGTAGTAAGCTGCGGTACGGCTCACAAATATGTATGCCAAAAATTTAAAATTATTTTGCAAAATAAAAATTCAGACAAAATTTCATACATAAGGATGGAGAGAGAGATGTACAATATAGTAATTTGTGATGATGAGAAAGACATAGTAGAAGCCATAGCGATATATTTAAACAGCCAGGGATATAATGTTTTAAAAGCGTATAATGGTAAAGAGGCAGTGGAGATTGTCGGGAGTGAGAAAGTTCATCTCGTGGTTATGGACATTATGATGCCTGTTATGGATGGAATATCTGCAATGAGCAAGATAAGGGAAAATTCAAATGTTCCGGTTATTCTTCTTACAGCAAAAAGTGAAGATACAGACAAGATACTGGGTCTTAATGTCGGAGCGGATGATTATATTACAAAACCATTTAATCCGGTAGAGCTTATTGCAAGGGTTAAGGCTCAGCTCAGAAGATATATGACATTGGGGGGTGGACAGAAAACAGACGAAAATGCGAAATATATTCTTAGAGGGCTTGAACTTGACGATGTTGCAAAGCAGGTGTTTGTGGACGGAGAGGAAAAAGACCTTACACCTACGGAATTTGAGATATTGAAATTATTCCTGAAACAACCCGGAAAAGTAATTTCACCGAAGGAAATATACAGGCAGGTGTGGAAAGACACTCCTATGGGAAGTGAGGGAACGGTCGCGGTACATATCAGACATTTGAGGGAAAAAATAGAGATAAATCCTTCAGAGCCGAGATATTTAAAAGTAGTTTGGGGACAAGGTTATAAGTGTGAAAAATAAATAACCGGGCGATTTGATTTTAATGAAAGGTGGGAGTAAATTATGAAAGGTATTGAAAGAAGAAAAGAAAGCAGCAGTAAAAGAAAGCTGACAGTTGTTTTTAACATAATTCAGGCTGTATCATTATCAGTGTTTTTAGTAATGGGTATGATTCTTACTGTAGCCGCCGGAAAATATGGTGCAGGGAAAAGTGGTGTGCAGTCTGAAATAAAAAGCAGAATACGTTCAATGAATAAAGGGGCAGCAATCTACGCAAAACTTGCATTAAATGAGAACGCATATAAAGATGTAGTATTTGAAAGTCGTTTAGGAGCAATATCAAAGCTTAAAAAAGAATATGTTAATAATAGTAACTCAAACTATATGTTTATATTTGAACCGGATTGTGTAGATCGAGATATAAAAAGTGGTGACAATGGTTCGGAAATGATAGGAAACGGCAATTATAAAGTGTCTACAGAGGGGAAAGGTTGTTATTTTGATAACGTTAATAATACGAGTTTTAGATTTAATAAGAAAAAATTATATAATGATGCTGTCAAACAATATTTGTCGGGTACCGGATATATCGGAAACAAAGAGAAAACTGCGTTTTCTATTTTAAAGAAGATTTATCCGTATCAGAGAATGAATTTGGATTTTTATTCTACTGAGGGAGAAATGGTTTGTTCTGTTACATTTGATGAAACTTATGCGGAAAGAAAAATAAAAGAATTATCATCAAAAAAGATAGACGGCATAAAGGTTGACAGACAAAGATTTTTGTGGGAAGAAGCAACTTTTAGTTTTGACGTGGATTCCAGCAGGGTAAGTCCGTTTACAGGAGAATTTAGAAAAGGGGTATTAGAGACTTGCGATGGAGCTGAATTGTTAAAAGGTAACGTAATGATTGCCGTACATAGTTTTGAGGAGCAGGGTGACAACTGTTATGTAAATACAACACAGTATTTAAAAAGGGAATATAACTATACAATTACCGGAATGTTAAGCAATAAGTTAAGTTCAAATGATGATTTCTATTATTTGTGCTGGTATGAAAGCCATGAAAAAAGTTTAACAATTATGACTTACATATCAGGAATACTGCTTATTATTTCCACAATTGCAATTGCTGTGATGGCAAAGTCATCAAGAAATGAAAGTGGAAAGGTTAAACGAATTTACAGGATACCGACTGATATTGTAATTGTGCTTATTGGAATAGTAATGAGTATGATGCTTTTTGTATTAACCAATATATGCAAGAGAGATATAAAACAATTGATACGGTATGGATTTACAAATCTTATAACAGCAGGAATTTTAACGGGAGTTGTTGCAGGGATTTTTATTACAATATTCTATACAAGTTTTTGTGCACAGATAAAAGACAGAGCTGTTATAAATAATATGTTTATAAAAAAATTGTTTACGCGTGTGGCAAAGAACATAAAATCACTTTTGACAATGGTAAAGACAAGTATACTGGTATTCACGGTATATTGGGCAGCCGGTGTTATTGAATGTATTCTGGCAGTTTTTGGTGGTTCAGAAGCAGCGTTTTTCACTGTGATTATTGCTAAAATTCTTGGAACAGTCATAATTGCAAGGGTATTAAGAGATGTATCAAAACTTCATGCGGGCATAAAACAAATGGCAGAAGGTGATGTTAAAGGAAAAATAAAAACAGAAAATATGCTTGCACCAATAAGAAAAGAAGCTGAGAATCTTAATAATATAGGTGAGGGTATGAAGAAAGCAGTAGATGCCCGTATTAAGAGTGAGCGAATGAGAACAGAGCTTATAACAAATGTATCGCATGATATTAAAACACCTGTTACGGCAATTATAAGTTATGTAGACCTTTTAAAGAAAGAGGATTTGAAAAATCAAAATGCGGCAGGTTATGTAGAGGTACTTGACAGGCAGTCACAGCGTTTAAAGAGCCTTATATATGATTTGCTTGATTTGTCGAAAGCTTCAACGGGAAATGTGGAAGTGAATATGTCAGAACTTGATTTGCCGGTTTTTATTGAGCAGAGTCTCGGTGAGTATATACCGAAGATGGAAAAAAGAAATCTCAAACCGGTTGTCAATTTTAAAATTGATGACAGGGATAAAAATGAACTTAAAGTTATGGCAGACGGCAGACACCTGTCAAGAGTTTTTGACAACATATTCCAGAATATATGCAAATATGCCATGGAAAATACAAGGGTTTATATAGATGTGGAGCTTATTTTAGGAAAGGCTGAAGATAGCAGCACATACGAAGCAAAAAATAGAGTATGCATATCAGTGAAAAATATGTCAGAACAGTCATTAAATATCTCAGGTGAGGAATTGACAGAAAGGTTTGTAAGAGGTGATGTATCAAGAAATACAGAGGGAAGCGGACTGGGTCTTTCAATAGCACAGAGCCTTATGAAACTTCAAAACGGAAATCTCGATGTAATTATAGATGGTGATTTGTTTAAGATTATACTGACATTAGATGAAGCAGTCAGTGATTTATAATAAGTAATTAAGAGATATAATGATGTCGGCATCAAAAAGTATATTGATCATTGTATTATACATTTAAAATAAAAAAATGCGGCAATTATCCGTAATGTCATATGACATGAAAAAGGATAAGGTCGCATTTTTATTTAAATTTAGACTTAAAGATAAGGGGACTTGCTATTTATGGGAGTATATTAAACATTTGGACATTTTTAGGCGTGTAAGTTTCCTGTAAGATTTATGATTTATACTGATATATAAATAAGTGATGAGTAATGAGATAACAAAAGATTATTTTATTGTTTGTTACTGGAAAGGAGTAGGAAAGATATAAATAATTAAAAATTTAAAATAACGAGGAGGATAAAAGAGTGAAAGTTTTAAACAAAATTAAACAAAAAGTATTAATAGCAGTTCTTTTAATGGCAATAGTATTAGTAGGTGGAATATCAGCAACTAAAGCATTCGCGAATGAGCAGGATGTAGCTCAGTATGGTATAAGTTACTTTTAAAGCAGCAAAGTCAAAGTCAGAGGCAATGACAATTAAAAATAATTATTTTGGAAGAGCGGGTGCACAAATTAGTTCTAAAGAAGCAAGTGCATTTACATCATTTGGGTCAAATGTTGTATCGGCATATGTATCGGCAACATATAGATATAAAAAGGCAACGGGTGGCTATGGGGTTATTAAGAAAGATAATAATGCTAAAATGTCGGTAAGTATTTCATTTTCACATAAAGATGCATATTCAATAATAAGCGAACATATAGCATCTGCTGACAATAATCAGTCATCAAAGAAAAGTATTGAAATACTTTGGTAAAAATATAATTTGTCTAGGACTACTATAATATAATAGTTCTAGACTGTAGACAAGGACTGCTATATTATAGTAGTCCTTGTATGAAAGGAAAGATGATTATGAAAAAAATAATGTGTATTTGTTTTTTGGTGATAATAATATTTACAGGTTGCAAAAAAAATAATGGTTTTACGAGTTCGGAAAAAAGTATGAAAATGACAGAAGAAAATTTAGACAATAATATAGAAACTGCATTGCAATTATACAATGGAGAAAAATATATAGCTGATTATGAGATTGAAAATAAGTTGAAAGAAGAAAAAAAACAAAAGAATCATATTGTATGGTGTGTGCCAACACTAAGTGCAGATACAGATGTTATAAGCAGTGAAAATATAAAGAAAATAAATGATTATCTTTCACATAAATATAAATGTTATATAGATATTTTATATGTAACTGATGATGCAGAGGGAAGTTATAATAAGGGCATTTTGAGCTATCTGGATAAACAATATGTGGACGTATTTTTTAGTGGTTTTACATATGATGAGAATGATTACAATGCATATGAAAACTTAATTAAAAATAATTATGCATATGATATGTCAGATGACTTAAAACAACAGAAAAATGCATCATTATATAGTGCGTTTAATGAAAATGAATGGGTAGGAATGGAAAAAGAAGGACATGTTTTTGCAATTCCAAACCAGAACTTTTTACCTCACAGATGTTATGCTGCATTTAAAAAAGATAAATTTACAAAATCAGAAATCAAAAATTTACCTGATAATATTGAAGATACATTAAGCTGTATAGAAACAAAAAATATAGGAAAAAAACAGCTGCTATGGGATATTTCTTATTATGATATATTAAATTCTGTTGGCTTATGTGAAATGGGAGGATTATTATACAGCCATACGGATGGAAATGTAAAAACGTCATTTGATGATGAAAGGTTAAAAAGTATTATAAAGTCATTGAACAATTTATATAACAAAAACGTAATAAGCGGAAATATTTCACTGGATGATGATGAGGTGGAAATACTCACCGGTATAAATCAAAAAAGTACAAATATTGCTTTTTTTGTTGACGATGCTACAGCAGAAAACTTAAAAAATGATTATTATGTTAAATCATTCAAATATTATTATAAAACGTATGATTATTCAAATACAATGATAAATGCAAAATCAGATAAACATAGTGAAAGTATGTTTGTTATAGATAAGGTTTTAAATGACAAAAATGTAGCAGTTTTGTTGGTAAACGGAGTGAAAAATAAAGATTTTAAACTAATTGACGGATATGCATATGATACTGATGGAAATGAAATGCCGTCAAACTATATAAGAACGGTTTTTGGTGTATCAGATAATGCATATAATGCAAAGTCATCTGATTTTGGAAAAAATGTTTGTCAGAGCAAAAAAGATTATTTTAATTCAGATGAATGTAATATTTCGATTATTAATGGTTACAAATATAATTATAAAAAAAATTCAAATTTTGAAGAGGCATATCTTAATATAGATAAGTTATGTAAAAGTAATAATTTCGAAGAAGATTATAAAAAATTAACTACTCAAAGTAGAAAAAAAGAAAAGAAAGAACAGAAAGTTGAAATTAAAAATGTTAAAAAATTTTTATCTTTTAAAGGAATATAGATGAAAAACTTAGATTAAAATAAAAAATATAGGAGTTAGTGAAAATGAGCACAAAGAAATATATAAAATTTAATAAAAAATATATTTTTTCATTGCTTACAATAATTGTTTGTATATTTGTATTATTTGCAATGTATAAAAAATATTATAAAGCTGGTAATAGAATATTGCCGGTACAGTATTCTCAGAATATAGGATATTGGTTTAATGAAAAGGGTGCTTTTAAATCAGAAGGAATATTAACATATTTCTATTCGGCGGAAGATGGAAAAAGATATATAGCCTGTAATAGAAATGGTTGTAACCATGATACAAAAGAATGTCCTGCATATGGTAGCAATACAGCGATAACATATGATAACACAGGTATATATTATGTGAGCATAGGAGAAGGGGAGGGACCATTTCAGGCAACATTGTATCATGTAGATATTGATGGAGACAATAAAGAAAAAATACATGATTTTAAAAGCATGGAAATAATTACGGATGCAGTGTATATAGACAATAAATTATACATAGCGTATCAAAATACTCTTGATAAAAATGGTAACACAATGGATGAAAATGAAGTGGGGATTTTGGAATATGATATAAGAACCAAAAGAGAAAGGCATATATTTAATATTAAAAAAAATAATGCATATATATCATCAATTAATGTAAATAAAGGAAAGTTGTTTATATTATGTGCTTATTCAGATATGACGTATGATGAAGCTGTAAAATATAAAAATAATAAGAAGTTTATTGATAGTAAAAGTAAATATTTATTACTGAGAGTTGATTTACAAAACTTGAGAGAAAAAGTGATAGCAAAAAAGATATTTTATTTAACTAATATTCCAATTGTAGGAAATTATATTATTTATGCAAAAGACAATGGAACATATGCGTATAACATGGATAAAGAAAATAGTAAAATGATTTCGCATAAAATATGTGAAGTTTTAGAGAACATTAGCACAAACAACGAAGTTATTATTTTTAATACTAATGAATCAGGGAAAAGGGAATATGTGTGTTATAATAAATATTTAAAGAAAAAAAGAAAAGTTGAAAGTGAAAAATATTGTGTAGGATTTTCAGAAAAATATGTTTATTTGTATGATAAAAATGCAAATCTTTTATATGAAAAAACTAATGACTTTTTAGCAGGGAAGAATGAGGTAAGAAAATTTAAATGATAAAAAAAGGTTTTTTGGGGGCTGAAATTAAAAAGTTAATTATTGAAATTAAAAAAGTGTCTATAGTTATAGCTATGATAGTATTATATGTTATTATTTTTATTGGAAAATTTTATATAGGTGATTCTGAAAATTATAGCATGAAAGAATATAATAATGCCGTGCAAGATTATGAATCAGGTAAATTAAAAGAAATTGAGATGGAACATATAAGTGCAAATCCTGTTGAAAGTAAACTTAAATATACAAAAGATATAAATAGGGAAAATAAACTTTTTAAAGATTTGTTA
>NZ_DBLYGC010000010.1:0-104840 GCF_056818865.1 Butyribacter sp. | reverse complement strand
TCTCTATTGCAAAGGAGTATTGGATGATATTAGATAAAAGCAGACAACGAGGACTTGGTATTATACTTGGATATATAAATTTTTTTGTTAATATGGCTACCCAATTGATATATGTCCCGATTATGCTTGGAATTTTAGGACAAAATGAGTATGGTGTGTATCAATTAGTAGCGAGTATTATTTCATATTTAAGTCTGTTAAATTTTGGATTTGGAGGTTCATATTTAAGATTTTATGCCAAGTGTAAGGGAGACAGCAAAAAGGAGAAGCAGTTAAATGGAACTTTTTTGTTGATTTTTTTATTCTTTGCCTTGTTGGCATTTTTAATAGGTTGTTTAATTAGCGTTAATGCAGAAAAAATACTGGGCAATAAACTTAAAACGAATGAGATTTCACTTTCTAAGATATTACTTTTTATTTTGGCAATTAACATGGCATTAACTTTTCCTATAAGTGTATTTTCATCTATAATAAGTTCTAGAGAAGCATTTGTTTTTCAGAAATTAGTTGAATTAGTGAAGAGTATTGCAAACCCATTTTTAACTATTATTATTTTGTTTATGGGAAAAGGCTCAATAGGAATGGTTTGTATAACTACAATGATTACAATAATAGCAGGAGGTGTGGATATTTGGTATGTTAAAAGAATAATTGGGGCAAGGTTTTCTTTTGAAAAAATAGATACAAAATTAATTAGAGAAATTGCCTTATTTTCTTTTTTTATTTTTTTAAATTCAATTATTGATCAGATTAATTGGAATGTAGACAAATATCTTTTAGGAAGAATAGTAGGTTCAGTTGCAATTGCTATATATAGTGTAGGTTCTCAGATTAATGCAATTTATATTCAGGTTTCAGATATGACAGCATCGGTTATGGCTACTAAAGTTAATTTGATAGTGGCAAGAGACAGTAATCCAATTGAAAAATTAAATGAATTATTTATAAGGGTTGGGCGACTTCAGGCATATATTATTTTAGCAATTGTAACAGGATTTTTGGTATTAGGAAAAGATTTTATTATTCTTTGGGTGGGAAATTCTTACAAAGAAGCATATTATATTACACTTTTTTTAATTGTACCAGCAGCAATTCCACTTATGCAATCATTAGGAGTTGATATACAAAGAGCTTTAAATAAACATCAAATTAGATCCGTTGTATATGCTTTGTTATCAATTACAAATATAATAATTAGTATACCATTGATTTATAAAATGGGTGCTTCAGGAGCAGCATTAGGAACAGCAATTTCATTGATTATAGGTAATGGAATAACGATGAATATAATTTATGCAAAGTATATAGGGCTAGATGTCTTGAAATTTTGGAGAAATGTATTGCCGATAATATTTACTGCAATAATTCCAGTATTGATAGGAATAGGAATTAATCATATTCTTCCAAAAGTATCATTAGTAAAATTTATTATAAAAAGTTTGATATTTTTAGTTGCTTATTTAATTTCAGAGTATATTATTGCTGTGAATAATGAGGAAAAATTAATGTTTAATCGTATATATATTTCAAAAATAAAAAGGAAGTAAATTTATGAAAACATATGCAGGATATTATAAAAAAGAAATAAGAGAAAAATCTTCGTCAGGAGCTATTTTTTGTGCAATAGCTTTGAAAATACTTGGTAAAGGTGGCATTGTTTATGGTGTATGTATGTCAGAAGATAACTATTCGGCAAATTTTGAACGTATAAGTGATGAAAAGTCTTTGGAGAAAATATTGGGATCTAAATATATGCAAGCCTATGTAGGTAATACTTTTATTAATGTCAAAAGAGACTTGGATAATGGTTTGAATGTTTTATTTTCAGGCACAATTTGTCAAATAAATGGTTTGAAAGGATACTTGAATAAGGAATATGAAAATTTATATTGTATTGATGTAATTTGTCATGGAACACCATCTAATAAATTATGGATGAAGTACTTAGTTGATAGAGAAAGACAAATAGGAAAATGCAACGAATTAAATTTTAGAAGTAAAGAACAGGGGTGGTATGATTCAGGAATTAAAGAAAATAAAATTTTTACACCTCAAAAACAAAATTCGTATATGAATTTATTTATTAAAGATTTGTGTTTGCGCCCTTCTTGTTATAAGTGTTTATGTAAAACAAATAAGCTGTCGGATTTTACATTAGGTGATTTATGGGGAGTACATGAAGTAGCCCCTGAGTTAAATGATGATAGAGGAATTTCGGTTATATTTATAAGGACAAAAAAGGCTGAAAAATTATTTGAGCAATTAAAAGATGAATTGATTATAAAGGTAATTACTTATGAACAGGCAGTAATTGATAATCCATGTGAATACAAATCTTCAAAAAGACCGAAGTTAAGAGATACATTTTATAAAGACATGGAAGTAATGTCATATCAAGAGTTGGTAGAAAAATACCTTAAAATTAGGAGATTTGATAGATTAATAAATAAAGTGAGCAGTATAATAAAAATAAGAAAAAAACTATAATATAGTTGTATGTAGAGTTATTAAATATAAAAATAATTAGATAGTTGGAAGGAAAAGGAAATGAAAATAGATGAAAATAATAAATTGGTTCCAAAACTATTTGTTTACAAAGAAGATTGTTGTGGTTGTACAGCATGCTATGCTATTTGCTTAAAGAATGCAATTCAAATGAAAGAAGATGAAGAGGGTTTTTTATATCCTGAAATATATGAGGAAAGTTGCGTTGGATGTGGTATGTGTATAAAAGTATGCCCTATAAAGAAATTAGAATAATTTATAGTAGAAATGCGTTAATATAGTGGGTGGGAAGATACAATAAAAAATTATTTTTATGAAGAAATAGGAAAGAGAAACAAAAGATGAGTAAGAAAAAGACACCACTATTAGCGTCAAAAGAAACAAACTTAAAATTACAAAATAATAATAGAAAAAATTTTTTTAGTACAATTATTGAGAGTAAATTTAGAAAATATACCGTATTATTGGCTCTATTTATTGCTATTATTACAATATTTATTCCAGTATCAAAATCTAAAGTATCAATTTGTGTAGAGTATGATAAACAATTAACATCTGTAGCACAATTGTTTTATGATACCGGTTCAGGATACATGGAAGAAAATTCTTTTAAGGCAGAAGTGTCTGACAAAAAGGCAGAGTTTATTGTAGGTGAAGATACCATTAGTAAGATAAATCGGCTTCGCTTAGATCCTGTAGCTGAACAGCAGGATGATTTTGCAATAAAAGAAATTTGTGTAAAATGTAACGGTAAAAATATTTTGGTATATTCTTCTGGAGCACTTAGAAAATATGTGTTGTCCGTGTCAAATGCAGTTATAAATGAAAAAAATCTGAAATTGACAAATATACAAGATGATTCAAACATTTATTTTTCAGAGAATTTAGCTTCTAATCTAAAAAAAGCTGTAGAAGATAAAATAAAGTCTGCTGATTTAGTGACGAAAATGTTTAGAGCTATTATCATTTTTTGTTCCATAGTAGTTGTATTATTATTTGCTCAATATATATTTAAAAGAAATAATAGGATAAAAGAAATTTTTAGGAGCTTTGCAGAAAAAAACAGATTATAAAAATCAGGAGTGTTCAAATATATTATATTGGTAATCTCCAATATTCTGATTTTAATGATTGTAATATTTTATACCATAAAAGATTTTTTGATTGCGAATTTTAATGGGTTATCTTTTTCTGAAATAGTATTCCATCTTAAAGTACCTATGGAAGGTACGAGCACGGATATGGTTTCAGAGTATTTTAAAGCAAAATCAAGCATATTGATAATAACAGTATTATGTCTTGTTGTAGCCAATATATGTATATTAAAGGTAAAACAGCTTTTGCTTAACAGACTTACTTATATTTTTTCTTTTGGTTGTTCAATGATTGCATTTTTGTTAATTGGAGGTATGTGTCTGAATCAGCTTGGAATGGTCGAATACCTTAAAAATCAGATGGAAAGTTCAAAGTTTATTGAAGATAATTATGTGAAACCCGATACGGTAAATGTAACATTTCCCGAAAAAAAGAGAAATCTTATATATATTTTTATGGAATCGATGGAGTCAACATTTATATCAAAGGATGAAGGCGGAGCCATGAATTATAATCTTATTCCGGAATTGACAAAGTTGGCTCAGAATAATACCAATTTTTCTGAGGATAGTATGGTAGGTGGCTCATATGCGGCATATGGTTCAACTTGGACGGTAGGAGCCATGGTATCGCAGACAAGTGGATTACCGTTATTGCTTCCTATAGATGGAAATTCATATGGAAATTATGCATCATTTTTACCGGGAGCTGTTACACTTGGAGAGATTTTGCAAAAAGCAGGTTATAATCAGGAGCTGATGGTTGGTTCAGATGTAAATTTTGGCGGAAGAGGTTTATATTTTTCACAGCATGGTAATTATAAGCTTTGGGACTATCAGACAGCAAAGGATGAAGGAAAAATATCTCAAGATTATCGTGTATGGTGGGGCTTTGAAGATAATAAGCTATATGAGTATGCAAAAGAGGAAGTTACTAAGATGGCAGACGAGGATGAGCCGTTTAATTTTACAATGCTTACTGTTGATACGCATCACATAGGCGGTTATAAGTGTGACTTATGCGGTGATAAATATGATGACCAATACGAGAATGTTCTTGCATGTGCAAGTGCTCAGGTGAATAAATTTGTGAAATGGCTGCAAAAACAGGATTTCTATGAGAACACGACGATTATTATTTCGGGAGATCATCCAACGATGGATAATGTGTATATGGGTTCACACTATGATAATTCTAAAGGGAGACGTGTATACAATTGCTTCATAAATTCAGCAGTAGATACATCAAATAATAAGAATCGCAAATTTACAAGTATGGATTTATTCCCGACTACGCTTGCTGCTATTGGAACAAAAATAGATGGCGACAGACTCGGGCTGGGAACGAATTTATATTCTGATAAAGAAACTTTGGCAGAGCAATACGGATATGAGTATATAGACAAAGAGCTTGCCAAAAATTCTAAATTTTATAATAAAGATATTTTAAATGAATGATAATAAAAAGCTGCATTTTAGAACAATAATCTGAAATGCAGTTTTTTATTATTGACGAACATATATTCACATGTTATTATACAAACAAGAGAAAAAACAAACAAATGTTTGCAAAAGGCGTAAAACATTGCATTTTTGTTATACCGTATGTATAATGTGTGAAAGGAGCAGCTTATGGGGAAGGTAGATATAGCAACGAAGCAATATATGTCGCATAGAGATGTTATAGCAGATGCTTTCAATTTCTATATTTATGATGGCAGACAGGTGATAAAGCCTGAAAAATTGCAAAAGATAGATAATACTGAAGTGTTACTGCCATATGGAAATGACGCAGATATTGCAATACAGAAATTGAGAGACAATCTTATGCTGTGGACTGTGGCTATGGATGACGAGGCGGTGTATGTTGTACTTGGAATTGAAAAATCAGTCAGATAAAGATGGCAGCTGGATAAAAGGAAAACCAAGGTTTAAACATGTAGAGAAAGAAGCGGTGGAGCTTATAAATCTGATAACCGGCTCACAGATTGCCGGTGAAGAAAAAGAGGAGGTTATAGATATGTGCAGAGCGTGGGAAAATTCAATAAATAATGCCAAGAATGAGGGGAGACTTGAAGGTAAAATTAAGGGCAAAATCGAGACATTATATGAAGAATGTGATATGTCTATACCTGATATAGCAAAAAAGGTGGCAAAACCGGAAGAGTATGTCAAAGAGGTTATAAAAAAGTTGACAGCGGCGTGTTTGTAGGAATGAAAATATTATCAAAAACTTACCTTTTATTAAGTTGTAAATAAAGTCAAATATTGTTATAATAAAGTCAAATATTTTTTAGGAGGAACGGTGTATGAGTATTTTAAAGTCTAAATTCGGAGTTACAAAAGAAGGTAATGAAGTTACGAAATATACATTAAAGAATACAAATGGTTTAGAGGTGTCGTTTATTGACTTGGGTGGAGTTATCACAAATATTATGATGCCGGATAAGGATGGCAATGTTGATGATATTGTCTTGGGCTATGATAAAGTCTCAGATTATGAGGTGAATATGCCAGGCTTTGGTGCTCCAATAGGAAGATATGCAAACAGAGTTTCAAATGCATCATTTTCTTTAAACGGCAAAGAATATAAACTTGATATGAATGACAATACAAATTGTCTGCATGGTGGAAATACAAGATACAATCGTATGATGTATGATGTGGAGACAGATTCGGTAGAAAATGGAGACAGCATTACATTTTCAAGAATGAGTCCTGATGGAGAACAGGGATTGCCGGGAAATCTTAATGTTGCGATTACATATACATTAAACGATCAGAATGAACTTATGATAGATTATTATGCTGTGGGAGATGCTGATACTATTGTGAATATTACAAATCACTCATATTTTAATCTTGGAAAAGGCGGTCATAAGTGTAAAGATGTTCTTGACCAGGAAGTTACCATTTATGCGGATAATTATACACCTGTAAATGATATTTTAATTCCTACAGGTGAGATAAAGAGTGTTGAGAATACGGCACTTGATTTTAGAAAGGGCAAAAAGATTCGTGATGGACTTGGTGCTTTTGACAAGGATGAAAAGACTGTTACTGAGTATGATCATAACTTTGTACTAAACGGGGATGAAATATGTGATGTTGCGAAGGCTGCACAGTTTATATGTGAAGATACAGGTAGAATGCTAGAAGTTTATACAGACCAGCCGGGCATGCAGCTTTATACGGCAGGTACGCTTACTGTTGAAAATGCAAAAGATGGCATGAGTTATGGAAATTTCAGTGGTGCATGTTTTGAAACACAAAATTTCCCTAATGCAATAAACACAGAAGGCTTTCCAAATGCAGTTCTGAAGGCAGGAGAAGAGTATAGTACAACAACAGTATTTCGCTTTTCGGTTAATGATTAAAAAGAATAATAGAGCTTATTATGAATGCAGAAGGGATTGTTGAATACTTATGAAAAAACTAAGTGGTTCAGATGTTCTTGTTGTTGATGACAATAGTGCAAATACACTTGTTCTTAAAGCAATGGTTGAGAGATATGGTGTTCACGTTGACACTGCGGAATCAGGTATGGAAGCAATCGAAAAAACGTGCTCAAAAAGTTATGATTTTGTGCTTATGGATTATCTCATGCCTGATATGGATGGTGTTGAAGCCATAAGACAGATAAAATTTGTTACAAGTGGGACGGATGGCACGGTATTTTTTGGAGTTTCGGCTACAGTTGATGCACAGGTAAAGGAATTGTTTGACAAGGCGGGTGCAACAGATGTTCTCAGAAAACCTGTAAAAAAAGAAGAATTAGAAGCAGCTCTCATCGCAAATGGATTTGAGATTGATGTTACTGAAAGTGAAGAACAGGAAGATGAAGATCAGACGATGTTCCTTTCATCTGTGGATGGACTTAATTATGAAGAGGGATTGTCACTTATGGCAGGAAGTCTTGAAAATTATATGAAAGTTCTTGTAGTCAGTGTTAGAAACATAATCGAAAATTATAATATGATAGATGTTATAAGAAACACTGAACAGATGGAGACTATGACCTTGCACTTTCACAGTTTGAAAGGTATATTTTTAAATATAGGTGCAGATGAGCTTGCGGAGCAGTCAAAACGGCTTGAGTTTGCTGCGAGAGAATTTGAAAATCCATATGTTCATGAGATGATGGATGGGTATCTTGAAAAAGTAAAAAAATTTCACGACCAGCTTGAGAAAGCGTGTATTTTTTTCAAAGAGCAGGATAAAAATAAGAGTAACTCAGAAGTTATGCCTGTTTCAGAATTTATGAAGAATGTGGAAAAACTTAAGGAATATATTCAGGATTTCAACTATATAGATATTATTGAAATGTTAGAAAAGATGATGGGAAGTGCATCAGCAGACAGACAAGAGATATTAAACAAAGTTTATGACAATATACAGAATTTTGAATATGATGCGGCATATGAAATATTAAATAATATTACGGAGAATTAATATGAACGTCTTTAAAAAGTGTTTACGTAAAGAATTTGGAAAAAAAGGGTATGAAAAATATGTAAAACTTTTTTCTGAGGAGATTGGAGATAAGAAAAATGTCAGATTAAATATAGAAGATAAGAAGATTTATAAAGATATGTATGAAATTCTCTCAAAAGATTCAGAGACGGTTATCAAAGAAAAATTGGAAAATTTATCTGTCACATTATATAATGCACTGCAAATAATAAGAAAATTTTCGGGAATATTGTTTGTATATGCATTGGCAAATATTGTGTTGCTTATGCTTGAATTGGATTATTATGTTACATGTGCCAGTATAGCAATACTGGGAGCAGCATTTTTGTATAAGCTTCTTGAATTTCTGGAAAATAAATTTTGCTTTATTGATGCATATCTGATAATGATATATAAAGCAGTGCTTGAGAAAATCAGGTAGCTGATATACGGGATGATAACAGACATAGTGGATGTGTCAGAGTGTTAGGAAACTATTGAAATCAAGTAGGAGAAAATTCCTCATTAGAGGAATTTTCTCCTACTTGATTGTTGAAATTATACTGTATGTCTATAGTCATACAGTATTATAAGAAATTTATCATGTGTACATTATTAGTATTATTATCTTAGATAAGCTTAAAATGTTTCATTGCATTATATATACCATCACCAAATACATCATCTGTTATATAGTCTGATTTATCAAGAACTGTTTTAGGACTGTGTTTCATCGCGATGCTTGTTCCGGCAAATTCAAGCATTGGCAGATCATTGTTGCTGTCCCCTATTGCAATAGTATCTTTTTTCTCTACATTAAAATATTCCATAAGAAATTCGATACCGGTAGCTTTAGAGCAATTAGAGGGAACTATCTCATAAAAGCTGTTGCCACGGTCGATTATTGTAAATATTTTTGAGTATTTTTCACTGAAAGATTTAAAATCACTGTTTTTATGAACGCCGATACAAAATTTATCAAATACAAGATTTGATGCCATTGCCGGATCAAGTTCTTTATATGCATCAGGATATAGTTTTTTCTGCTCGTTTTTAAAATCGCCTATATGTGTAGTGTATGGTTTGTTTCTGTAATAAAGTGTTTTTTCGCCCTCTAAAAGCCATTCAATATCATATTTTTCAAGGTCTTTGATGAGCTCGTTGCCAATATCAAATGGTATTGTTTGAGAAAAGAGTATCTCATTTTTATATAAAATATAAGTACCGCATCCGCATATAAAACCATCCATATTTAATTCTTTAAGATAGACATCAATTTCTGACAAGGCACGACCGGTGTTTATGAAACAGAGATGTCCATTTTTCTGAAGGTTTTTAATTGCATCTTTTGCTGACTGGGGAACTACATTTTTTTTGCCGACTCTGTCAGCTATAGTTCCATCTACATCAAAAAATAATAATTTTCTCATATGCAAATCCTTTCGATAATGATATAATTTTTGTGTTTGTGATTTTTTCTTTGTTTTTACAATGTTGTTTATTATAATGCATAAAAGATGATAAAGTCAAATAAAGTTATGGACAACAACAAAACGTAATCGGTTATTATGGTTTGGTGTTTTAGAAATGAGGTTTTATATAAATGAGTTACGAGAAAAAAGACTTTTTGCCTGTGTGCAGGGAAGATATGATAAAGCGTGGCTGGGAACAGGTCGATTTTGTATATGTATGCGGTGATGCTTATGTCGACCATTCTTCTTTTGGTGCTGCAATCATTACAAGGGTATTGGAGGCACACGGATATAAAATAGGTTTTATTGCTCAGCCGGACTGGAAGGATGAGGAGAGTATTCAGGTATTTGGTATGCCGAGACTTGGTTTTCTTGTTTCAGCGGGAAATATGGATTCAATGGTAAATCATTATACTGTGTCAAAGAAAAGAAGAAGTTCTGATGCGTACACTCCGGGCGGTGTTATAGGAAAAAGACCTGATTATGCCACGATAGTGTATTGCAATCTTATAAGAAAAGTTTATAAAAGGGTGCCGATTATCATTGGAGGGATAGAGGCAAGTCTTAGAAGACTTGCACACTATGATTATTGGTCTGATAAATTAAAACATTCGATACTTGTTGATTCACAGGCTGATATATGTATATATGGAATGGGTGAACTTTCTGTAGTCGAGATAGCAGATGCGCTTGAGAGCGGAATTGACATATCTGATATTACTTTTGTAAACGGTACGGTTTACAGAGCCAAAAATCTTGACAGTGTGTATGATGCAAAGATGCTTCCTGACTATGAGACAATGCAGAATGATAAACTTGAATATGCAAAAAGTTTTTATATTCAGTATTGCAACACTGATTCAATTACTGCCAGCAGACTTGTTGAAAAATACAATGATTATCTTTATATAGTGCAGAATCCGCCGGCAAGACCGCTCACACAGATTGAGATGGATGATGTCTATGCACTTCCGTATATGAGGGCATATCATCCTATGTATGAAAAAGATGGTGGAGTACCTGCTTTGTCAGAGATAAAGTTCAGTCTTACAAGTAATAGAGGATGTTTCGGAGGATGCAGCTTTTGTGCTTTGACGTTTCATCAGGGCAGAGTGTTACAGACAAGGAGCCATGAATCAATAATTACAGAAGCAAAACAGATGATAAAAGAGACGGATTTTAAAGGGTATATACATGACGTAGGCGGACCGACGGCAGATTTTAGAGGAAGAGCATGCGACAAACAGGTTGAACATGGGGTATGTATGAACAGACAATGTCTTTTTCCAAAACCCTGTCCAAATCTCAAAGTTGACCACAGTGATTATCTTAAACTTTTGCGCAAGCTCAGGAAGCTTGACGGAGTAAAGAAAGTTTTTGTGCGTTCAGGTCTTAGATTTGATTATATAATGGCAGACAGTGATGATACATTTTTGAAAGAACTTTGTGAATACCATATCAGCGGACAGTTGAGAGTTGCACCGGAACATATTTCTGATGAAGTCCTTAAAAATATGGGAAAACCTGAAAATGCAGTATACGAAGCGTTTAAGGCAAGGTATGACAGGATAAACAGAAAGGTTGGTAAAAAACAGTTTGTCGTGCCGTATCTAATGTCATCACATCCAGGTTCAACACTTAAAGAAGCCGTAGAACTTGCCGTTCATTTAAGGGATTTAGGTTACATGCCCGAACAGGTTCAGGATTTTTATCCGACACCGTCAACTATTTCAACATGTATGTATTATACAGGGGTTGATCCAAGGACAATGAAAAAGGTGTATACACCTGTAAATCCGCATGAGAAAGCGATGCAGAGAGCACTTATACAATATAAGAATCCTAAAAATTATGATCTTGTAAAAGAGGCACTTATAAAAGCAGGAAGAGAGGATCTTATAGGCTTTGACGAAAAATGTCTTATCAGACCGAGAAAAGAAAAGTGGCGTGAGGAGGCATGGGAAAAGAAGAATGCTAAAAATGGTAAAAGTTCCAAGACAGGGCAGAATTCAGGAAAGAATTCAGGAAAGAGAAAGAACGGTGAAAGCGGTAAAGGAAGTATTAGCAAATTAAACAAAAATGACAATACCACAAATGGAAACAGAAAAAACAGGGGAACTGTTAAGTCATCGGGAAAAAGAAAAGTAACATCTGAAAAAAGATATGGTACAAAATCAAAAAGAAGGTAAAATTTATTAGAAAACAGACGATATAAAATATAGATAAATGGTATATCGTACAAATAACATCCTTGTTTATAGAAAGGATATTTGAAAAACGATGTATTTGTACAATGAATAATTGATAATCAATATATCAAAGATGTAATTTACGATGTACCGGAAATGAGCATATGATGATAAAGGAGTGTGATTGTTATGCCATCAGTTTTTTCAATAAGTGGTGCAAACAGTATGTTTTTTGCGGATAGCAGCAGTAAAAACTCAAATAATTCGGTGTCATCAATTTTTGGTGAGACAAGCACTTTGCTTGGCGACTATTCAATGATTAAATCAGGCAGTTACAAGAAGCTTTTAACTGCATATTATGCTTCGCAAAAAACAGATAATAAGAGCAATGGGACTTCAACTTCAGGTTCAACCGCAAATTTAGTGGATATAAAGACAACTGCAGTTAAATTAAAACAATCTTTATCTAAGTTGTCAGAGACTTCATTATATGAGAAAAAGACAGACAAAGACGGAAAAAGTGACTATGACAGAGATGCCATTACAAGTGCGGTTAAAAATTTTGTTGATGCCTATAATAATTATATTGATGCGAGTGGAAATGCTGATTCGACAAGTCTTTTAAGAAGAAGTGTGAGTATTGTCAATAACACAAATGCGAATTCGGTTCTGCTTTCAAAGAGTGGTATCAGCATCGGAAAAGATAATAAACTTTCACTTGATGAAGATACTTTGAAGAAAACAGATGTTAATGTTTTAAAGACTTTATTTACAGGTGTAGGTTCTTTGAGTGATACAATATCATCAAAGGCAAATGAGAGTTATGGTATTGCAAACAGTGCTGTATTTAACAATAATCATGCAGCTTCATACACCTATAGCGGTGCATATACGACATTTGCGAACACAAACAGTTGGTTTGAGGGACTTATGTAGTATCAATTTGAATATGCAATATCAGCATTAAAATGATGCAAGGGTCATGATCCTACCATCATTTTAATTACAATTAATCAGACTTAAATAAAAATACAGGCGTGTATGGATAAGCAGACAGGGTATTTGGGATACTCATTGTAATCTTTGACATGCCTGTATCTTTATGTGGCAGAAAATAAATTTACTTTATTTGTATTTGTTTATGGCTGGTCGGAAAAATTAAAGATGAGAGGAAAAAATATGTATCGTTTTTATGTATCTAAGGAGCAGATTGCGGCTGATAAAATTTATATAGAGGGAACGGATGTAAATCATATAAAAAATGTTTTAAGACTGGAAAAGGGTGATTGGATAATTGCCTGTGACAAAGAAGGAACAGATTACATTTCAAGAATAAATACTTTATCTTCTGAGCAGATTTTGCTTGATGTTGAAAAAGTGCAGGACTCAGATACAGAACTTCCGTGTAAGATTGTGCTTTTTCAGGGAATTCCCAAAAAAGATAAGATGGAATTTATCATACAGAAAGCTGTGGAATTAGGCGTGTCCGAAATTGTTCCTGTTGCTATGAAAAGATGTGTTGTGAAGTTGGACGACAATAAGAGTGACAAAAAGGCAAAGAGGTGGCAGGCTATAGCTGAGGCAGCCGCAAAACAAAGCGGCAGAGGGATTATTCCTAAAGTGGCAAATCCTGTAAGTATTAAAGAGGCATTTGACATTGCGGGCAGCTTAGAGTACAATATGATACCATATGAGTTACAGGACGGAATTGAAGAGTCGAGAAAAATAGTAAAAGAAAGCTGCACGAAAAAATCAGTTGGAATATTTATAGGACCGGAGGGCGGTTTTGAAAAAGAAGAAGTTGAAGAAGCTATATCTAAGGGGATAAAGCCAATATCGCTTGGAAAGAGAATTCTTAGGACAGAGACGGCAGGAATGGCAATTGTTTCGATTATGATGTTTGAGATGCAGGATTAAGATTTAGAGATATTTTAAAGTACGGAGGAATACAAATGGAGGCTTATCTTGATAATGCCGCTACGACACAGGCATTTGATGAAGTATGCAGGGAAGTTGAAAAGGTTATGATGATTGATTTTGGAAATCCGTCATCAAAGCATACAAAAGGAATGCAGGCGGAAAATTATATAAATGAGGCGAAAGAAAATATTGCGTCAACACTTAAATGCCAGCCTAAGGAAATTATATTTACGTCCGGCGGAACAGAATCAAATAATATGGCGCTTATTGGTACGGTGTTAGCAAACAGAAGAGCCGGAAAACACATTATTACTACAAGAATAGAGCATGCATCTGTACATGAACCGCTGGCTTTTCTTGAAGAGATGGGTTATGAAGTGACTTATCTGAAAGTTGACAAGCTTGGTCATGTTGACATGAAAGAACTTGAAGAGTCAATAAGAGATGATACTGTTATTGTTTCTGTTATGTTTGTCAATAATGAGATTGGTGCGGTAGAAGATATTAAAAAAATATCTGAGCTAATCAAGAGTAAAAATAAAAATATAATATTTCATGTGGATGCGATTCAGGCATATGGCAAATATAAAATAGTACCAAAGAAGTTAGGTATTGATCTTATGTCGGTAAGCGGTCACAAGATACACGGACCTAAGGGAAGTGGATATATATATATAAAAGAAAATACAAAAATAAGACCTATAATTTTCGGTGGTGGACAGCAAAAAGGCATGCGTTCGGGAACTGAAAATGTTCCTGCGATAGCAGGATTAGGACTTGCCGCAAAGATGATATATGATAATCAGAATGAAAAAATAGAGAAACTTTATGAATTGAAGCAGATGCTTATTGATGGTTTGTATGATATAGGAAATCAGAATAAATGTGCTGACGGTTCGTGTGGAGTTGTAATAAATGGCATAGATGGAATTGATATAAAAGACACGGCACCACATATAGTTAGTGCGTCATTTTATGGAATAAAGAGTGAGGTTTTACTTCATGCACTTGCTTCAAAAGGTGTTTATGTCTCATCGGGTTCAGCATGTTCTTCAAATCATCCTGACCTTAGCGGAACATTAAAAGCAATAGGTGTCAGTGATGAACTTCTTGACTCGACAATCAGATTCAGTTTTTCTGTTGAGACGACAAAAGAGCAGATAGAGTATGCATTGGAAGTATTGATGAAGCAGCTTCCGATATTGAAACGTTTTACAAAACAATAATAAACAACACAGGTAATAATCAAAAATGGGTTGCCATGCACACATAAGGTGCGGCAGGCTGTCGGAATAAATACCTGATAAAATAAAAAATGGAGGAAAAAATGGCGCAGGGATTTTTATTAAAATACGCAGAAATAGGGGTTAAGGGAAAGAACCGTTATAAGTTTGAAGATGCGTTATGCAATCAGATAAGATTAAGACTTTCTGAGATTGACGGTGAGTTTACTGTTGAGAAAGAATCAGGAAGAGTATTTGTTCAGGCTGACGGAGACTTTGACTTTGATGAAGTGATTGAGACGTTACAGAGAGTATTTGGTCTTGCTGGAATCAGTCCAGTGGAAGTGATTGAAGATAAGAGTTGGGACAATGTAACAAAAGCAGTAGGTGACTTTGTAGAAAAGCAGTATGCCAAATGTGATTTTTCTTTTAAGGTAAAATCAAAGAGAAGCGATAAGCATTATCCTTATACATCACCGGAAGTATGTGTGGAGATGGGCGGATATCTTCTTGAAAGATTTCCTGAACTTTCAGTAGATGTGCATAATCCTGACGTATATATATGGGTAGAGATAAGAGAAAAAGCATATGTATACTCAAAGGTTTATAAGGGTATAGGCGGTATGCCGCTTGGAACAGCAGGAAAGGCAATGCTTCTTTTGTCAGGTGGAATCGACAGTCCAGTTGCAGGTTATATGATTTCTAAGAGAGGTGTCTGGATAGATGCGGTTTATTTCCATGCACCGCCATACACAAGTGAGAGAGCAAAACAAAAGGTTGTTGACCTTGCAAAGCTTGTTTCAAAATATACAGGCAAGATAAGACTTCATGTTGTCAATTTTACAGATATTCAGATGTATATTTACGAACAGTGCCCTCATGAAGAATTGACTATCATTATGAGAAGATACATGATGAGAATAGCACAGCATCTTGCAAAAGAGAATGGCTGTCTCGGTCTTGTCACGGGAGAGAGTATAGGTCAGGTGGCAAGCCAGACTATGCAGAGCCTTGCAGCTACAAATGAAGTGTGTGATATACCTGTCTACAGACCGCTTATTGCATTTGATAAGCAGGATATAGTCGATATTTCTGAAAAAATTGGAACATATGAGACATCAATACAGCCATATGAGGACTGCTGTACAATTTTCGTGGCAAAACATCCTGTCACAAAACCAAATCTTAAAGCAATCAACAAGTCAGAAGAAAATCTTACGGAAAAGATTGACGAGATGGTAAAAGAGGCTCTTGATACTATTGAGATAATAGAGATAGGAAAATAATGCAAGGGTCAAAATATATTTTGACACCGGCATCAGAAAAAAATAAAGTAAAAAATGCTTTAAGAAGTTTAAACGTAAAAAAAGAGAACACCTTACGATATGTCTATGGTGTTCTCTGAAATTGCATTTAAAATTTGAGAAGGCACAGCCTTCCCGGTGTTTAGTATAAACTGTTGTGTCCAAACTGACACACTCTTTTACTCAACGATGTAAGGTGCTAATGTTTTGAGGATATCATCCATGTTGTCATCATCATGAATGTTTAAGTCAATTGCCTTTGAAAGGTCAAGACTGAAAATTCCCATGATGGATTTTGCATCGATAACATATCTTCCTGAAACTAAATCAAAATCTGTATTGAATTTAGTTACATCATTTACAAATGCCTTTACTTTGTCGATAGAGTTTAAAGAAATCTTTACGGTTTTCATACTAACTACCTCCCTTATATTTTGTTCACATATAATACTAGACATTGAATGATGAAAAGTCAATATACAATGTTGCCAAAAAAAATGGCGTAAGTGTGTATATAGTTACTATCAGATTGCAAATAATTGATAAATTATTAAAATGTTTTGTAATATGTAACAAAAATCGGAGGTGTTTTTTTGGCATAAATTTTAAAAATTGATACGATGTAAAATTATATTAAATAATAACAAGGAGGAAAAAAGTGCGAGTTGCTTTTTTGACATTAGGCTGTAAGGTTAATTCTTATGAGACTGAGAAGATGAAGATAAATTTTGAAAAAAAGGGTCATATGGTTGTTGCATTTGAGGAAAAGGCGGATGCATATATCATAAACACATGTACTGTAACTAACATTGCCGACAGGAAGTCAAGAAAAATGCTTCATCGTGCGAAGCGCATAAATCCTGACGCTGTCATTGTCGCTGCCGGATGTTATGTCGATTCGGCAAAAGCTAAAGGCGAGGTTGATGACAGTGTAGACTTATTTATCTCCAATAAAGACAAGGAAAAGCTTGTAGAACTTGTTTTAAATAAATTATCTCAGAACGGCAGCTATGACACAAAAATGGATGACGTGGATATGGAAAGTCAGCAGCAAAACAGCAGTGAAACAGTGTTTGAAGAAACAGCTCATATTCATATGTCAGAGGCAGCCGTTGAAGAAGAACATACAAGAGCATATATAAAGATACAGGATGGGTGCAACCAGTTTTGTACATATTGTATAATTCCGTATGTGAGAGGACCGTTGAAAAGCAAATCAATTGATGAGATTACCGCAGAAGTTGAAAAACTTTCAAGACAGGGATACAAAGAGATTGTTGTTACAGGTATTCATCTGTCCTCGTATGGCGTGGATGGCAAAAAGTCAGGTGCTTTTCTTGAAAAAGAGGGAAAGCCGTTACTTGAAGCATTGGAGGCAATAAACAGCGTCACAGGGATTGAGAGAATAAGGCTTGGTTCGCTTGAACCAAGAATAATAACCGATGAATTTGCAAAAAGGTTGTCGGAAATATCATCGATATGTCCTCATTTTCACCTGTCTTTGCAGAGCGGAAGTGACAGTGTTTTAAAGAGAATGAACAGGCATTATACGTCTGAACAGTACCTCGAGGGAGTAAAAATACTTGAAAAATATTTTGAAAATCCGGCAATAACGACAGATATTATTGTGGGATTTCCGATGGAAACAGAAGATGAATTTGTTGAAACGCTTAAATTTGTCAAAGAAGTGCGGTTTGCACAAATTCATGTTTTCAAGTATTCAAGGAGACAGGGAACCGCTGCAGATAAGATGGACGGTCAGATAGCTGAGAGTGAAAAATCAGCAAGAAGTGAAAGGCTGATAGAAAAAGAAAAAGTTCTTGAGAGTGAATTTAGAGAACGTGCATTAAAAAATGAGGAAAAAGTTTTATTTGAGGAAATTACGCAGATAAACGGGAAAAAATATATAACAGGATATAATGAGAGATATATAAGAATTGCTGTAAGTGCTGAAAATATTGAGGATGCACAAAGTAAATGCAATAAGATAATCAGCGTGAAAATTATCGGAAAAGTGAATAATGAAGTGGTTCTTGCAGAGTTAAATGACAACTTTTAAAAAAAATTATATTGTTTTTTTTGGTGGGATATATTAGTATATATGTATATATTTTTGAACGTGAAAAGGAATGGAGGTTTACTGCCTTTATGCAGGAAATAAATAATACACAATATTTTAAAGTACAAAAAGATCAGGTAATTGAAGTTAAAGATGTTATAGCGAGAGTATATGAAGCTCTTACAGAGAAAGGATATAATCCTGTAAATCAGATAGTCGGTTACGTTATGAGCGGTGATCCGACTTATATTACAAGTCATAAGGGAGCAAGAAGTCTTATCAGACGTGTGGAACGTGATGAGATAATTGAACTTCTTTTAGAGGACTATATAAATAACAATTTTAAATAAAAATACAGAAAGAAAAAACGGGTGAAAATATGAGAATCATGGGGCTTGATTATGGCGCAAAGACAGTAGGTGTAGCAATTAGTGATGATATGCTTATCACGGCACAGCCTGTCGAAACAATAAGGCGTGAACGTCCGACAAAGCTCAGACAGACTCTTGCGAGAATTGAGACTCTGATGAAAGAATATGATGTAGAAAAAGTGGTTATAGGACTGCCCAAAAAGCTGAACAACGAAGAAGGCGAGCGATGCGAAAAGACAAGAGAGTTCGGGGAAATGGTAGAGAGAAGAAGCGGACTTGAGGTTATATATCAGGATGAGCGTCTCACAACAGTTCAGGCTGACAGTGTGCTTTCAGAAGGCGGAATCCGTAAAGAAAAAAGAAAGCAGTATATAGATAAGATGGCAGCATCATTGATTTTACAGAGTTACTTAGATAGTTTAGAGCGGAAATAAGTGCTTTCTGCCTGTTTATAGCGAAAGGATACAATTTAATATGGAAGAGAATAAGGAAACTAAAGTTGTTAATTTTACAACGGATAATGGAGAGGAAATTCCTTTTTTTGTGGTAGAAGAAACTAAGATAGCAGGGGAAAATTATCTCCTTGTTACTGACAGTGAAGATGATGAAGCGGATGCATATATTCTTAGAGAGGTTTCTGAAAACACGGAAGAAAGCTTTTATGAGATGCTTGAAGATGATGATAAAATAAATGCAATCTCAAAAGTTTTTGCAGAATTATTGGACGATGTGGAATTTGAAAACTAAATGAAAGGCAGGGAAAAAAATTGAAAACAGAGACAGAAAATTCTCAGAATGAGAACATAAATATAGAAGAGCCGGCGGTGGAAGAAAAAACTGCAAAAAGACCGGGGAGACCGAGAAGAAAAACAACTGACAAGCCAGCAACAGTAAGAAAGACTGCGGCAAGGAGCACAAAGAAAAAAGAAGATGCTCCACTTGGAAAAGGACTTAAGATTATACCACTCGGCGGATTAGAACAGATAGGTATGAACATCACGGCATTTGAATATGAGGACAGCATAGTTGTTGTAGATTGCGGTTTGTCATTTCCGGAGGACGAGATGCTTGGAATAGACCTTGTTATACCGGACATTACTTATCTTAAGGAAAATATCGACAAAGTTAAGGGATTCGTGATAACACATGGTCATGAGGATCATATAGGTGCACTGCCATATGTATTAAAAGAGATAAACGTACCTGTTTATGCGACAAAGCTTACAATGGGTCTTATCGACAATAAATTAAAAGAGCATGTACTTCCAAAACCGGTTAAGAGAAAAGTTGTGAAATACGGTCAGTCAATAAATCTCGGATGTTTCAGAATAGAATTTATCAGAACAAATCATAGTATTTCAGATGCGGCAGCACTTGCGATATATTCACCGGCAGGCATAGTTGTTCACACAGGTGATTTCAAGGTTGATTATACACCTGTAAACGGAGAGACTATTGACCTTCAGAGATTTGCCGAACTTGGAAAAAAAGGTGTGCTTGCGCTTATGTGTGACAGTACAAATGTCATGAAGCCGGGCTATACAATGTCAGAGAGAACCGTTGGCAAAACTTTTGACAATATATTTGCCGACAATGAAAAACACAGAATAATTGTTGCGACATTTGCATCAAATGTTGACAGAGTGCAGCAGATTATAAATTCAGCAGAAAAGTATGGAAGAAAAGTTGTAATTGAGGGACGAAGCATGGTAAATGTTATTACTACGGCTACAGAACTCGGTTATCTGGACGTTCCTAAAAATATAATAATAGAAATGGAACAGATGAAGAATTATCCGCCTGAAAAACTTGTGCTTATCACAACCGGAAGTCAGGGTGAGGCGATGGCGGCTCTTTCGAGAATGGCTGCAAATCTTCACAGAAAAGTTTCAATAGAACCAGGCGATACTGTAATCTTCAGTTCAAGACCGATTCCGGGAAATGAAAAAAATGTTTCAAAGGTCATAAATGAACTTGCACAGAAAGGTGCAAAAGTTATTGTGCAGGATACACATGTATCAGGTCATGCTTCTCAGGAAGAGATAAAACTTATATATTCTCTTACAAGACCAAAATATGCGATACCTGTACATGGTGAATATCAGCATTTGAAAGCACATGCTGAACTTGCGCAGGGAATGGGTATACCTAAAGAAAATACAATAGTATTGTCATCAGGTGATGTACTTGAACTTACACAGGAGAGAGCTACACTTATCGGCAAGGTTCAGGCTCAGGGCATAATGGTAGATGGTCTTGGAGTCGGGGATGTAGGAAATATTGTACTTAGAGACAGACAGCATCTTTCTGAAAATGGTCTTATTATAATTGTACTTACACTTGAAAAATATACTAACCAGCTTCTTGCAGGTCCTGATATTGTTTCAAGGGGATTTGTTTATGTAAGAGAATCAGAGTACCTTATGGATGAGGCAAAGAGTATAGTTTATGCAGCTCTTGAAAGATGTCTTGACAATAAGGTTTCTGATTGGAGCAAGATAAAGACTGAAATAAAAGACAGTCTCAGTGATTATCTCTGGAAGAAAATGAAACGTAATCCTATGATTTTACCTATTATCATGGAAGTTGAGTAATTATGGCTTAGTTCTATATATGGCTGTACAGAGGGGAGCGGGATAATGAAAGAAATTGATGATGCATTAAATGCACTGATAAATGTTATAAAATCGACAAAAGAATATAATCAGTATCAGACACTTTTGAAAAAAGTAAAAAATGAACCGGAATTATATGGAAGAATATGTGATTACAGAAGAAAAAGTCTCGCTCTGCAGCTTTCGGATAATGAGAATTTTATTCAGGAAAATAACAATCTTCAGAATGAATTTGCTGACTTACTGAATATTGGTCTTTCAAATGAATATTTTGCGGCTGAACATCAGTATTGTGTGATGATACGAAAAATTCAGGAGTGTTATTTGGAGGAAATCAGTATTGAAACTGATTTTCTGGAGGGATAGATATGAGTGGTTCCCGAAGTGCAGGACAGGCATTAAATTTTTTCCGCAGAGGTATTCTTCTTCTGGTCAATGTTTTAGTATCTGTTTTAATTATTTTTATGATGTTTCATGCATGCAAAATTTGTTATGATATTTGTTATGAAATTTATGGTCCGGTTGTTGTAGAAAAAGCACCGGGAACTGATATACGGTTTTCAATTTCAAAAGACGAGTCAATGTACAAGGTGGCAAAAGAATTATATGATGACGGATTGATTGTAAACAGATATTCATTTTATATAAGAACCATGCTTATGGACAGAGATGAAATGAAATTGAAACCGGGAGATTATATATTAAATACAAGTATGGATTATGAAGAAATACTTGATATGCTTACAAAAAGCGATTGAAAAGAGAGGTATTTGTTTTGATTATTGATGAGAGGTTGTCAACATATATTGATTCAATATCCTGGAGCATACCTGAATATTTAAAAGAGGTTGAGAAAGAGGCTTTGGCAGACGGTGTACCTATAATAAGACGCCCCATGCAGTCGCTTATTTCATTTCTTTTGACAGTAAAAAAACCGAAGGCAGTATTAGAGATAGGTACTGCAGTCGGTTTTTCAAGTATGTTGATGAGTGAATATGTATCAGATAATACGATTATAGATACTATAGAGAAAGTTCCGATACGCATAAAATGTGCTAAAGAAAATTTTGCCAGATATGAAAAGACAGAAAGAATAAATCTTTTTGAAGGTGATGCGGCAGATGTTTTAAAAGAACTTGCGGCGGCAGGGAATAAATATGATTTTATTTTTATGGATGCAGCCAAGGGACAGTATCTTAATTTTTTGGAACCTGTTATTGAAATGATTGCCGAGGACGGTCTTTTGGTGACTGATAATGTTTTACAGGATGGGGATATTATACAGTCAAGATATGCGATAACAAAGCGTGACAGGACAATTCATGGCAGAATGAGAGAATATTTATATTTTCTGACTCATTCTGAAAGGTTTAAAACTGTTGTGCTGCCGGTCGGAGACGGTGCGGCATTGTCACAGGTTGTACCTGGTAGTATCAGTAATAACGATTAGAAATCAGAAAAAGAAATGAAAAATTTAAAATAACAATGCAAAGAGATAAAATAGGAGGAAATTATGTTAGCAAATGGAAAACCGGAATTACTTGTGCCTGCAAGTAGTCTTGATGTTTTGAAAGTTGCCGTTATGTATGGTGCAGACGCAGTTTATATCGGTGGGGAGTTATATGGACTTAGAGCGAAAGCAAAAAACTTTTCAAATGAAGATATTAAAAAAGGAATAGAGTTTGCACACAAATATGGAAAGAGAGTATTTGTAACTGCGAATATTACAGCACACAACAGGGATCTTGAGGGCGTCAGAAAATATTTTGAGGAATTAAAAGAGATTAAGCCGGATGCGCTGATAATATCTGATCCAGGTGTGTTTACAATAGCAAAAGAAGTATGTCCTGAAATTGAAATTCATGTAAGTACACAGGCAAATAATGTAAATTATGCAACATATCTTTTCTGGCAGAGACAGGGGGCAAAAAGAGTTGTTTCAGCGAGAGAACTCTCGGTTGCTGAGATTAAGGACATAAGAGCGAATATTCCTGATGACCTTGAGATAGAGACATTTGTACACGGTGCAATGTGTATTTCATATTCAGGCAGATGTCTGCTCAGCAATTATTTTACGGGAAGAGATGCAAATCTTGGAGCATGTACACATCCATGCAGATGGAAGTATCATATTGTTGAGGAAAGCAGACCGGGCGAGTATCTTCCTATCGAAGAAAATGAGAGAGGAACATACATTTTTAATTCAAAGGATTTGTGTATGATAGAGCATATACCTGACCTTGTAGATGCGGGTATAGACAGCTTTAAGATAGAGGGTCGAATGAAAACGGCACTTTATGTGGCAGATGTGGCAAGAACTTATCGTCAGGCGATTGATGATTATTTCGAGTCACCAAAGCTTTATGAGTCAAAAAAAGATTATTATATGGAAGAAATCTCAAAGTGTACGTACAGACAGTTCACAACGGGATTTTTCTATGGACCGACTACTCATGAGACACAGATTTATGACAACAACACATATGTGAGAGGATATGTTTTCCTTGGAATTATCAGGGAAGTTGATGAGGAAGGTTATGCACTTATAGAACAGAAAAATAAATTCTGCGTGGGTGATGAGATAGAGATAATGAAGCCATCGGGAGAGAATGTGACGGTTAAAGTTCTTGACATGAAAAATGAAAAGGGTGAAAAAGTTGAGAGCTGTCCTCATCCGGGAGAACTTGTGAAAATACTTCTCAGTGAAACACCGGATGTTATGAATCTGATAAGAGTTAAGGAAGAGAATAAATAATATGCTACAAGGGTCAAAATACTTTTTGCCCTCAACATCAATAATATAGAGTATGGAGGTTTCTGAATGACAGTACAGGAAAAATATTTAAAGATTGTAGACGAAGTGATTGAAAAAGGACCGTATAAGCCGGACTGGGTATCTTTGTCTGAGTACGAAGCACCGAAGTGGTTCAGAGATGCCAAGTTTGGGATATTTATCCATTGGGGATTGTTTAGTGTTCCGGCTTTCAACAATGAATGGTATTCAAGAAATATGTACATTCAGGACATGGAAGAATGGAAACATCACAGAGAGACTTTTGGCGAGCATACTAAGTTTGGATATAAGGATTTTATACCGATGTTTACTGCACCGAAATTTAATCCGAAAGAGTGGGTTAAATTGTTTAAAAAAGCGGGGGCAAAATATGTTATGCCTGTAGCTGAGCACCACGACGGATTTCAGATGTATGACAGTGAGATAAGTGAGTGGACAAGCGTAAAAAAAGCCATGAAAAGAGATGTACTCGGTGAACTCAAAGAAGCAATTCAGGATGAGGGTCTTGTTTTTTGTGAGTCTAATCATCGTGTTGAGCATGCTTTCTTTATGGGACATGGCTGTGAGTTTGAGAGTGATATAAAGCAGCCTATGAAACTCGGTGATTTCTATTGGCCGGCAATGCCCGAACCTGACAATCAGGATCTTTTCAGTCCTGCACCTCCGAAGGAATTTCTTGAGGACTGGCTTGCAAGAAACTGTGAACTTGTTGAAAAATATAAGCCGTCAATGGTTTATTTTGACTGGTGGATACAGCACGATTCCGTAAAGGAATATTTAAAGAAATTTGCGGCATATTATTATAACCGTGCCAATGAGTGGGGCATGAAAGTTGGCATATCATATAAACATGATGCCATGATGCTTGGAACGGGAATACTCGACATGGAGCGAGGTCATTTCTCGGAGGCAAAACCATTTTACTGGCAGGCAGACACATCTATGGCATTTAATTCATGGTGTTATACTGAGCAGAACAGATTTAAGAAATCAAGTGACATACTTCAGGATTTGGTTGATATTGTCAGCAAGAATGGCTGTCTTTTGTTAAATGTCGGACCAAAAGCTGACGGTACGATATGCGACGAAGAGATAAATATAATGGAAGAAATCGGAGAGTGGATGGATGTAAATGGAGAGGCAATCTACGGTACACATCCTTGGAGAGTTCAGGAAGAGGGAAGTACGGAAGTTGTAGAAGGAATGTTCTCAGAAGAGGGAAGAAAAGATTTCACATCTGAGGATATACGATTTACATGTAAGGCAGATTGCATTTACATAATACCTATGAAGCAGAATGGTGAAGATATAATCGTTAAGAGCATGGGAGAAAACAGCAAAGATTTTCATGGCATTATTGAGGAATTTAAGGCACTCGGTTATGATGAACAGCCGGAGTTTATCAGAGAAGATGACAGAATGATAATAAAAGCACCGTTTGTAAAGAGCGACAAGCCTGTTGTGTACAGAATGAGACTTAAATAGGTATAAGAATGTGTGACTATATAAAATCAAAAAATGTTTATATAACTTATAATCATGATATTTATAAAACATAAATATATAAGAATAGGGACATCAATAAAATGATGTCCCTTAATTAATGCTTTATTATAATCTTGTCAAAAAATCAAAAAAATTAAAATAAAAATATATCTATAAAAATAAGAATGAATCCATGCTTCGATTATAACAAATGTAAAGGTAAATTAGCCAACCTTTACAACATTTGAAGCCTGTGGTCCTTTTTCTCCGTTTACAACGTCAAATTCCACTTCTTCACCTTCGTCAAGAACTTTGAAACCATCCATCTGAAGTGCTGAATAATGTACGAATACATCCTTACCTGTCTCGTCTGAAATGAAACCAAAACCTTTTTTTGCGTTAAACCACTTAACTGTACCCTTCATTGTACTGCCTCCTAAAACTTTAAAAAATATTTATGCCCAAAATGGCATGCCATAGGGCTGATATGGTGTCTATGTAACCACCAACACAATTAAATCTATCATATAAAATGTTCAGTGTCAACGCATTTTTGTGGCGGAATACTTTCTTTTATCACCATATGGCAGTGTGTAAAATCAGGAATTATTTGCTATGTCTGCGGCAAGTTCTTCGAGGTACATCCACCTGTCCATTTTGTAGTCAAGTTTTTGTGAGAGCTCCTCTTTTTTTAATGATAACTCTCCAAGTTTTACAAAGTCATTTGCGGCTTTTAACATGGCATTGTCGGTTTCCTTAATCTCCTGTTCAAGGGCAGCAATGTCTGCTTCTATAGTCTCAAACTCTTTTTCTTCCTTGTAAGACATTTTTTTCTTTTTAACCTGACCGTCTTTCCAGTTGTCTTTTGTCACTTTTGATTTGCCCGAATTGTTTTCGGGATTTTCACTACAGTTATTGTCAGTGCTTTCTGATAAAGCTAAACCTGCATCGGTAACATCAAGTTTGTGGGTTGTGTGGTTCAGATAGTCTGTGTAGCCGCCCTCATATTGATTTATGGTACTGTTTTCAAAACAGAATATTCTTGATACAACCCTGTCAAGGAAATAGCGGTCATGGGAAACCGTTATAACAATGCCGTCAAACGAATCAAGATAATCTTCCAGTCGTGTGAGAGTGGCAATGTCAAGGTCGTTTGTCGGCTCGTCGAGAATAAGGATATTCGGTGCTTCCATAAGTATTCTCAGAAGATAAAGACGTCTTTTTTCACCGCCTGAAAGTTTGCCGACAATTGAGTATTGCTGGTCTGGTGGAAATAAAAATCTCTCCAACATTACGGAAGCGGATATGGTGCCGTCTTTCGTATGGATAAATTCACCGCCCTCTCTTACATAATCGATAACTCTCAAAGAGTCATCCATGGCTTCGTTTTCCTGTGAGAAATAACCTATTTTTACGGTTTGTCCTATCGTAACCTGGCCTGAATCAGGCTTTGTTTTTCCTGTTATTATGTTCATCAGAGTTGATTTGCCGCAGCCATTTGGTCCGATAATACCCACTCTGTCATTTCTTAAAAAGAAATATGTAAAGTCATTGATAACAGGTATTCCATCAAATGATTTTGAAATGTTTTCAAGTTCGATTGTCGTTTTGCCGAGTCTTGACGATGCAGAGCTTATTTCAATAGTACTGTCTGTAACAGGAGATTTCATATCACGGAGAGTCTCGTATCTTTGTATATGTGCTTTTTGTTTTGTGGAACGTGCTCTGGCACCACGCATCATCCACGCAATTTCAGTGCGGAGTAAACTCTGTCTCTTTCGCTCTGTTGCGTTTGCAATTTCTTCTCTTTGAGCTTTTCTTTCCAAAAATCCCAGATAATTACAATCGTAGCTGTATAATTTACCCTTATCAATCTCAACGATTCTGTTTACGACACTGTCAAGAAAATATCTGTCATGAGTAATCATTATGAGAGCTCCGCGGTATTTTTTCAGATAGTCTTCAAGCCATTCATTCATTGCACTGTCAAGATGGTTTGTCGGCTCGTCGAGAATAAGGATGTCAGCCGGAGTGAGAAGTGTACGGATGAGAGCAATTCTTTTTCTCTGACCGCCCGAAAGTTCATTTATAGGCTGGCTGTGATTTTTAAACCCAAGTTTGTTCATCATGTTTTTTGCCTGAGGTTCATAATTTGCAGGAGAGTCTGAAATATCTTTTTGGAGTGGAAGCGCTGCTTCAAGAGCAGAGATATTTTGAGAAAACTCAGGTTTTTGTGAAAGATAACCTATTCGTAAATTTCTTCCCATAATAATTTTTCCGTTGTCGGGTTCGACTGTTCCGGCTAGAATTTTTAGTAAGGTTGATTTGCCTGTGCCGTTAATACCGATAATACCGACCTTTTCATTTTCATTCAAACTAAATGAAGTATCATCAAGCAAAAGTCTTTCCGTATATGAATGAGTAAGATGTTCTGCCGTAATTAGATTCATACTGATTTCCTCTTTTCTCAATTTATAATGTATGCCTTTGCTGTTGCAAAGCAACATTTAATAAGTTATAATTATAATTAGGTGTGAATAAGTATAGCCTATTACAAAAGGCAAAGCAACCATTATTTTTGGAGGCATATGGTTATGGATGAAAAGGGTTTGGCGTATAAGCGTCAGGTAAATTATTATGAAACAGACAAGATGGGGATAGTTCATCACTCGAATTATATCAGATTTTTTGAAGAGGCAAGGATAGACTTTCTCGATAAAATCGGACTGAATTATAAAAAGATTGAAGACATGGGATTGATTATGCCTGTTCTAGGCGTTGAATGTAAGTACATTAAGCCGCTTCATTTCAGTGAGGATTTTTATGTAAATTCAAGGGTTGCAAAATATAATGGAATGAAGCTGACTGTAGAATATGAGATTTATAATAGGGACGAAGAACTGGTTACAACAGGCAGAAGTGAGCATTGTCTGCTTGACAAAGATTTGAAGCCTGTGAATATAAAGAGAAATTATCCGGATATATATAACAAATTAAAAGAATTGGTTGAAGATAGATAGAAAAATATTATTTATATTATTTTCAAGGAAATGAGGATTGTGATGAAGAAAAAACTGATAACGGCATTACTTACAAGTGTTGTAATGCTTGCGGCGATGGGGATATTTGTATGGAAGATGAGTGGTATTTCAGACAAATTGAGCAGTGAGGATAAAGCGAAGATTGAGGAAGAAAAGGATCTTCTTGAAAATCAAAGCGGAAAAGCTATAGATAATATGAATCCGATAGATATTAAAAATTTATATCTTTCAGGTAAAAGAAAAAATGTTGTTACCATAAATTATAAATCACCAAAAGATGTTTATAATCAGGCAAAGTCGGCGAGAGCGGAAGAGACGCTTACAAACATAAAAAAGAAAGTAAAAGAATATACTCCGGATGATGCACTGTGGGCATACAACCCATACGGTACAAATTATTGTTCGATGTATGTATATTTTAATACAGACGGAAATTGTTATTGTAAATATACAATTTCAGTTAAAGATAAGAAAATTCCAGATTTTACAAGAACATTGATAGCAGACGGTTCAGGAAATATTGCAACGGAACATGAATATCAGCTTATAGGTCTTGTACCCGGAATGAAAAATTATATAACACTGAAATTGTATAATAAACAGGACAAGTTATCAAAACAGCTGGTGTACAGTGTAGATATTCCTAAGAGCAGCACAGGCATGCAGACAAGACTTTCTGTTATAAACGGAAGAAGCAAGCAGGAGATAAGCAACGGTCTTTATACGGTCTTTGGAAAAGGAAGAACCGTGAACAAAAAGTCTGTTAAAGTTATTACAAAGAAGATAAACAAAAACGGAAAAAAGACAACTAAAATAATAAAAAAGACCGTAAACAGGAAAATAAAAAAATATGCAATTGCGATGTATGACAATTCAGGCGTGTTAAGAAGTGAGATGCCGCTTGACGGTCATATGGCAAAGAACATGCAGGTGATATATGACGGCATTGTTTATCCGTGTGCAGACAATAAATTTGCAATGGTAAATTCGCTTGGACAGGTTACTAAAGTTTATTCGGTAAACGGATACAGGCAGGATGGAGAATTTGCATACGACGGTTTTGGAAATATTTATTTCATAGCTACCGCACTTGGAAGAAAGGCTACGAGAAACAGCAAGATAATGGGACTTGAATTGGAAACGGGCAATGTAAGTCTAAAGCTTGACTTTGATTCATTGCTTTCAGAAATATATAATAAATCCGGCAAAAAGACAAACTGGATTGATATAAATTCCGTTCAGGTATGCGGAACAAACAAACTTATAATAGGTTCAAAATCTCTGTCAAGTATTTTTAAGGTAAGTAATGTTGGAAGTATTATTCCGAAACTTGATTATATTATTGCAGATAAAGAGATATGGAAAAAATGTAAAAAACTTAAGAAAAAGGTATTGAAAAAATACTCAAAAGAGGAAGAAGAACAGGCAGATGCTGAGGCAACAGAGGAACCTGACAGCATAGATGCTATACTCAATGAGGGAAAGAAAAAGCCTGATCCGTTCAGGTCACAGTATAATCAGAATGCGCTTACTTGCAATTCGTCAGGTAATGTTATCACGATGTTAAACAACAATTCAGGAAAATATGCGAAAAGAGCAAACAACAATTCATATTACTATCAGTTTAAAGTAAATGAGAGTGCAAAAAATTATCGTGTTACTGCCAAAAAAGCTTTTGAAAAAACATCTGATTATGGAAACATAATTAAAGACAAAAATCTGTACATATATTGTTGCAGCAGCAAAAACAAATTTATGGAAACAGATGCGACAGGAAAGCTTATAAAGAGCTTTAAAACAAGTGATGGTGCTTACAGAGTTTACAAAAATGACTGGAAGAATTTTTGGTTTTATTAAGAGCTAAAATCGTTGACCTGTTACCTGAAAAGTTGTATAATCACATTAACAAATCTATTTAGAGTTTTGTATAATATTTTAATGTTTATTTAACTAACTATATTTTTAAGGAGGAAGTAAGAGTATGAAATTTTTCGTAGACACAGCAAAGATTGAGGACATTAAAAAAGCAAATGATATGGGTGTTATCTGTGGTGTAACAACAAACCCATCACTTATTGCAAAAGAGGGCGGAAAGAGCCAGGAAGAAGTTTTAAAGGAAATTGCAGAAATCGTTGACGGTCCTATAAGCGGAGAAGTTAAGGCGACAACAGTTGATGCAGAGGGAATGATTGAAGAAGGAAGAGAAATCGCTAAACTTCATAAGAACATGATTGTTAAAATTCCTATGACAGTAGAAGGACTTAAGGCAACAAAAGTTCTTTCAAGCGAAGGAATCAAATGTAATGTAACACTTATTTTCTCGGCAAATCAGGCACTTCTTGCAGCAAGAGCAGGTGCAGCTTATGTTTCACCATTCCTTGGACGTCTTGATGATATTTCAACACCGGGAATTGATCTTATTCAGAGTATTGCAGATATTTTTGCAAACTATCCTGAAATTAAGACAGAAATTATCGCAGCAAGTGTTCGTAATCCAATTCATGTAACAGATTGTGCACTTGCAGGTGCCGATATAGCAACAGTTCCTTACAACGTAATTGAGCAGATGACAAAACATCCGCTTACAGACAAGGGAATCGAGAAATTCCAGAAGGACTACATAGCTGTCTTTGGAGAGTAGAGGCTGAGAAAAGTTTTTTGACAGCATAGCGAACAAAAAAATTGGAATTTGAAAGTAAAAATAATAAAATCAGAAAGGAAGATATCATGGATATTTTAGCTTTAAAGAAAACTGCAAATGAAGTCCGCAAAGGTATTGTTACAGCAGTGCACAGCGCAAAATCCGGACATCCGGGCGGCTCTTTATCTGCAGCAGATCTCTTAACATATTTATACTTTGAGGAGATGAATATTGACCCTAAGGATCCTAAAAAAGCAGACAGAGATCGTTTTGTATTATCAAAAGGTCATATCGCACCGGGATTATATTCAACACTTGCACAGAGAGGATATTTCCCGGTTGAGGATTTAAAGACTCTTCGTCATGTTGGTTCTTATCTTCAGGGACATCCTGATATGAAGCACATTCCTGGAGTAGATATGTCAAGCGGTTCACTCGGACAGGGTGTATCGGCAGCAGTAGGTATGGCACTTTCTGCTAAACTTGACAATGCTTCATACAGAGTATATACACTTCTTGGTGATGGTGAGATTCAGGAAGGTCAGGTTTGGGAGGCAGCTATGTTTGCTGGAGCAAGAAAACTTGACAATCTTGTTGTTATCGTTGACAACAACGGTCTCCAGATTGATGGAAAGATTGAGGATGTTTGTTCACCATATCCTATTACAGATAAGTTTAAGGCATTCAATTTCAATGTTATTGAGATTGATGCACACGATTTTGAGCAGATTGCAGATGCATTCAAGAAGGCAAGAGAAACTAAAGGAATGCCTACAGCTATCGTTATGAAGAGTGTGAAAGGTAAAGGTGTATCTTTCATGGAGAATAATGCAAGCTGGCATGGTACAGCTCCAAATGATGAGCAGTACGCACAGGCAATGGCTGACCTTGACAAAATCGGTGAGAGCTTGAAATAAGCGGATAGGAGGAAAAAATGGCAGACGTAAAGAAAATTGCTACAAGAGAAAGCTATGGTAATGCTTTGACAGAACTTGCAGAGCAGTATCCAAATCTTGTTGTACTTGATGCTGATTTAGCAGCAGCAACAAAAACAGGTATCTTCAAGAAAGCTTATCCTGAAAGACATATAGATTGTGGTATCGCTGAGTGTAATATGATGGGTATTGCAGCAGGACTTGCAACAACAGGAAAAATTCCGTTTGTAAGTTCATTTGCAATGTTTGCAGCAGGACGTGCCTTTGAGCAGGTACGCAACTCAGTAGGATATCCAAAACTCAATGTAAAGATTGGTGCTACACATGCAGGTATATCAGTAGGTGAAGACGGTGCTACACACCAGTGTTGTGAAGATTTAGCACTTATGCGTACAATACCGGGAATGGTAGTAATGAACCCTTCAGATGATGTAGAGGCAAAGGCAGCAGTTAAAGCTGCACTTGACCATGAAGGTCCTGTATATATCCGTTTCGGAAGACTTGCCGTACCTGTTATAAACGACAGACCGGATTACAAGTTTGAACTTGGCAAAGGTGTTGTTCTTCGTGAAGGAAAGGATGTTACACTTGTTGCGACAGGACTTGAAGTTTCTGAGACGCTTGAGGCAGCAGAGAAGCTTGCGGCAGACGGAATAGATGCAAAAGTTATCAATATTCATACTATTAAACCTCTTGATGAGGAACTTATCGTTGCAGCAGCAAAAGAGACAGGAAAAGTTGTTACTATAGAGGAACACTCAGTTATCGGTGGACTTGGAAGTGCAGTATGTGATTGTCTCAGCGAGAAAGCTCCTACAAAGGTTCTCAAGATTGGTGTAAATGATACTTACGGAGAGTCCGGTCCGGCTGTAGAACTTATAAAGAAATACGGACTTGACAGTGAGGGAATTTACGCAAAGGTTAAGGCTTTTATGGCTTAATTAGCTGAACTAAAAGCGTGGGATATTTCTTGATTAAAGTCAGGAAGATTAGAAATTAGAAATGAATATATACACTCTCAAAGTGAGAAATCGAAAGAGTATTGCTTTGGGAGTGTTTTTTTGAAAAAGGAGTATAAAATGAAATCGAAAACAACAAGAAAATTGGCTATGGCAGGGGTATTTACTGCGCTTGCGGTTGTTGGAAGTATGCTCAGTGTGCCTATTGCATCAAGCAAATGCGCACCTGTCCAGCACATGATAAACATTTTATCGGCTGTCCTTTTGGGACCGGGTTACAGTGTAGGTATAGCATTCGTGGCAAGCCTTCTTAGAAATATTTTAGGACTTGGAAGCTTCTTAGCATTTCCGGGAAGTATGGTTGGTGCTTTATGCTGCGGACTTGTTTATAAGTATACAAAAAAAGTTTTTCCGACATGTTTTGCAGAGGCATTTGGAACGGGAATTCTTGGTGGCATCGCTGCATATCCGGTAGCAAAATATGCGATGGGAGTTCCTGATATAGGTGTATTTGTGTATGTTTTACCATTTCTTATATCAACAGTAGCAGGAAGTGTTCTTGCATTTATACTTGTGGCTGCACTTAAGAAAAGTGGCGTGACAGAGTTTTTTGAAAATTAAAGGTAAAAGCGGTAGAAAAATATAAATCATTGTGGTGATAAAATTTTCACCCTCAGAATTTATATTTCACATAAATTTGCAAGATTTAAAAAGGTGTAAGTGTGTAGATGTGTAGAAGTGGTTTACATCTCATAAAAGATTATTTGAGAATGAGGATTTTGTATGTTAATAGATAGGAAAAGTAGTAAAATAAAATATGCAAATAACAATGTCAAAAATGACATTGTAAAAAAATATATCGGATATATAAAAAATACAGCACCGAATGTACATTGTCTTACAAATGTTGTGACAATGCAGGATGTAGCCAACATGTTACTTGCAGCAGGCGGCAGTGCAATAATGGCACAGGACATAAAGGAAGTTGATGAAATTACGCAGATTACTTCGGCAACACTTTTAAATATGGGTGTTCCGTCTGATGAGAAGATAGCAGCATATATTGCTGCAGGCAAAACAGCAAACAGACTTGGTCATCCGGTTGTGTTTGACCCTGTTGGTGTTGGGGCAAGTAAGTACAGGAAAAATTGTGCAAATGAAATACTTACAAATGTAACACCAGATATAATACGGTGCAATCAGGAAGAGGCAAAAGTATTACTGGGACTAAATAGTGAAATCGTGTCAAATGGAGTTGAAAGCAGTATAAAGTTAACAGAGAGTGAGCAGGAAAAAACTGCTATAGCCCTTGCAAATAAATTTGATACAATAGCTTTCATCAGTGGCAGGCTTGATACGATTTCAGATGGAAATATTGTTTTGAAGATAGACGGCGGTGACAGCAGAATGAGAAGAGTAAGCGGTACGGGATGTATGTTGTCTGCTTTGTGTGCATTGTGTGCGGCAGGCATGTATGCTGCCTCGAAAACGGAAAAAAATGTAAGCTATGTAGCAGATGATGAAAATTCTATTATTAATGAAAAATATTTTTATGCCGCTTATTCGGCAGGAAAAGTTTGGAAAGAAACAGCGAAGAGCACAGGAGTTTTAGCCGATATAAATGGTGAGGGGATAGGGACATATCACAGCATGTTGTTTGATGAACTGGAGAAGATGATGGCAAAATGTTAGATAAGTGGAAGTGTATAAATGGAGGAAACTAAAAATAAACACAAAAATGGAAGTGGAGGAAAGCAATGAAGAAAATAGGTATAGTAATATGCAATTTTAATAAAGTTGACAAAGTACTTGAATGTATTCAGTGCATTCTTGAAAATAAATTTACGGATTATGATTTATATGTTGTTGATAATGCGTCAACAGATGGTGCACCGGATGCTATAAGAGACAAATATGGTGATAAAGTAAAGCTTATTGTAAATAAAGAAAATCTTGGCGGTTCAGGTGGTTTTAATACAGGGCTTCGTGTTGCATATAAAGAGGGATATGAATATCTTATGTGTGTAGATAATGATGCAATGCTTGATGAGAATGCAATAGGAAATCTCTATAAATTTCTTGAAGAGCATGACGAGGTTGGTATGGCAGCGTCAAAAATATATCATTTGGAAGCACCTGACTATATCCAGCAGTTTGGACAGACGATTGACTTTGAATATTTTTGTACGGATGTACCTCATCTTGACATGTATGAAGACGGTTCAATGCCTGATTATCTGTATGTAGACAGCGTAGCGGCATGCTCGCTCATGATAAGAAGAAGTACAATAGATAAAATCGGATTTATGCCGGAGGAGAATTTCCTTTATTGGGATGATACAGAATGGTGTTATCTGTGCAATAAGGCAGGAATGAAAGTGGCATCAGTAGGAACGTCAAAGGCACTTCATGCAATGGGGGCAAAAAGGGAGACAGTTAATACATTTCCTACATATTATGCATGGAGAAACTGGATAAATTTCTTCGTGAAATATACGCCTGAAAAAGACCTTGACAGAATGACAGATACATTCTTAAATTCAATGTTCCAAATAGTATATGAGGGGCTTCATAACGGCGAATATAACAGGGCAAAAACCGTAATGCTTGCATATGATGATGCAATTCATGGCATTACAGGAAAAGCGGGCGAAAACAGAATATTTGAACTTGATTTTAATGAGACGCCGTTTAGAGAACTTTTTGAGAGTGCACAGAGCTTTTTTATAAATGAAAATAATCATCCTGTTATGGCAGAGAGAGTAAGATTACTTGCACAAAATTTTGGATATGATATAAATTGGTGTGAAAGAGCAGAAGCCGATGTAAAGGAAATTATAATATGTGATAATATTTTTGATATAGATGACCTTTCAGGAGAGAAGATTTACATAGATATAAATGATTGCATATTAAGGACGGAGGACGATATGCTTGATGTGATAAATTACAACTATAGCAAGCGTAGTTTTTCATTTGCAAATAAACCGGTATTTATGCAGAAGATTAAAGAACTTAGAGCGAAGATGGAATAATTAAAAATTATTCAAAAAAGGAATAGAAAACCCCGAAAGTCTCACACACTTTCGGGGTTTGCGTGTATTATCCGACATGGATATATGATATCTTTTGTCTGACGACATTATATGGTATGCAAAAAGTATTTGCAATATACAAAAAACAGAAACAGTTACAACATGCTTTGTTTCTAGTGACACATCTTTAAAAATCGTTCATGGATTTTTGTGCTTTCATCAAGTTCAGGATGGAATGAGATGGCAATCTGATTTTTATATTCTACTCCCACGATATTATCATTAACTACTGCCGTTACATCAACTTCCGGTTTTGCTTCGGCAACATAAGGTGCTCTTATGAAAGTCATAGGAATTTCGCCAAGTCTCTCATAATCACTTTCTGTATAAAAACTTCCAAGCTGTCTGCCGTAAGCGTTTCTTTTCACCGTGATAGGAAGTGTTGCGAGATGTTTTGTAGCGTCGTCCTCAATATCTTTTGCAAGAAGAATCATACCCGCACATGTTGCAAGGACAGGAAGTCCGCCTTCAATTTGTTCTTTTATATTGTCAAACATATCAAGTTCTCTTAAAAGTTTGCCCTGGACAGTGCTTTCGCCACCGGGAAGAATTATACCGTCAAGTCTGGTATCAAGGTCAGATTTCTGACGAAGTTCAGTATATTCAACACCAAGCTTATCAAGTACCTTTTCGTGTTCAATAAAAGCACCCTGTAAAGCTAAAATTCCTATATTCATAGAAGCATTACCTCTTTTCTAGTTTTTATCTTATTCAATCAACACAGATTTTTTTGGTATAAAAAATTTGCGCATATGATTTTTTATAACTATTTTCCTCTTTCAGCCATAAGAAGTGCAATTTCCTGTTCGTTGATACCGACCATTGCTTCTCCTAAATCCTCAGAAAGTTCTGCGATAAGTTTTGCGTCTGTATAGTTTGTTACTGCTTTTACGATGGCAGCAGCTCTTTTAGCAGGATTCCCTGATTTGAATATACCTGAACCTACGAATACACCTTCTGCACCGAGCTGCATCATAAGTGCTGCGTCAGCAGGAGTAGCAACACCGCCGGCTGCAAAGTTTACAACAGGAAGTTTACCGTTTTCGTGTACATATTCTACAAGTTCATAAGGAACCTGATACTGTTTTGCTGCTTCAAAAAGTTCATCCTCACGGAGACTTGTAAGTTTTCTTATTGCGCTGTTCATCATACGCATATGTCTTACTGCCTGAACTATATCACCTGTACCCGGTTCACCTTTTGTTCTTATCATAGAAGCACCTTCATTGATTCGTCTAAGTGCTTCGCCAAGGTCTTTGGCACCGCATACAAAAGGAACTTTGAAATCTCTTTTATTGATATGATAAACGTCATCGGCAGGAGATAAAACTTCACTTTCATCTATGTAATCAATTTCGATAGCTTCAAGTACCTGTGCCTCTGCAAAATGACCGATACGACACTTAGCCATTACGGGAATTGAAACAGCTTCCTGAATACCTTTTATCATTTTAGGGTCGCTCATTCGTGAAACGCCGCCGGCTGCTCTTATGTCAGCAGGAATTCTTTCAAGTGCCATAACTGCACATGCTCCGGCTTCTTGTGCGATTTTTGCCTGTTCAGGAGTAGTTACATCCATTATAACTCCGCCTTTTAACATCTGTGCGAGTTCCTTATTAAGTTCGTATCTTTTATTCATTGTGTTTCCTCCATATTCTTTACAACTGATATGTGTATGATATAATAACTCCAAAATCCAGATGCATTGCATCTGCCGCACTTCGTGCTAGTTGATTTTGTCGTTCATAAATTTTGTGCAAGAGAACAAGCTCTCTTGCATTGCAAATTTATGATATAATAACTTCTGGATATAAAAAAATCATCAAAACAAATATATTCAAAAAGGTCAGTTTAAAGAGGAGAGTTGGTATGCTTACATATTCATTTGCGGATATAGGTTCAGATTCGTTGTATGAACACCTGTACAAGTGTATTAAAAATGACATAAAAAAGGGAGTTTTAGGTAAAAATGAGAAACTTCCATCAAAAAGAAGTCTTGCAAAAAATCTGGGTATAAGTGTCATTACAGTTGAGAATGCATATGCCCAGTTGATTGCAGAAGGATACATTTATTCAATTGCAAAAAAAGGATATTATGTATCTGACATTAAAGATACTTATGACTGGGATAGTGATTATGAAGTAAACAGACATGAAAGAGGTATGTCTGACAATATGAAAAACAGTGCCAGACAGATTGAGATTGTAAAGGAAAAAATGCGTGACAGGATTGATGAAGAATTTTCTGTTTCGTATGACGGCTCAGAGGGAAAATATATAGCCGATTTTACAAAGAATAAGATGGTTTCCGATATGTTTCCTTTTACGATATGGACAAAACTTATAAGGGAGGTTTTATCTGAACAGCAGAATGCGCTTATGACAAATCCGCCAAGCGGAGGGGCTATGGAACTTAGAAGAGCGATTGCAAAGCATCTTAAGGAGTTTAGGGGGATGATTGTTGCGCCTAAGCAGATAATAATCGGCGCTGGAACAGAGTATCTTTACGGACTTATAATACAGCTTCTTGGAATGGATAAAAAATACGGAGTTGAAGATCCGGGATATGATAAAATTTCAAAGATATACAGGTGTCATGGTGTAAAACAGGATTATATAGGAATGGATGAATATGGTGTTATACCGTCGCAGGTAAGTGAAAAAAAGATTGATATTCTTCACATTACACCGTCACACCACTTTCCGACAGGGATAGTTATGCCGATAAGCAGGAGATATGAACTGCTTGGATGGGCGAATCAGGATGAAAAAAGATACATAATAGAAGATGATTATGACAGTGAGCTTAGACTGAACGGTCAGCCGATACCTGCACTTCAAAGTATTGATGTATCAGAAAAAGTAATCTATATAAATACATTTACGAAAACACTTTCTTCAACAGTCAGGATAAGTTATATGGTACTGCCTGAAAAGCTGCTTGAAAAGTTTTACAGGACATTGTTTTTTTATTCCTGCACGGTATCTAATTTTGAACAATACACGCTTGCAAAGTTTATAGATGAAGGCTGTTTTGAAAAACATATAAACAGAATGAGAAAATATTACACTGAAAAGAAAAAGAAGTTTTTGACTGCAATAAAGAAAAGCAAATTAAACAAATATGTAACAGTACATGAGGAGGACGCGGGACTGCAGTTTCTTATGGAGATAAAAACAAAATACACTGACGAGGAATTTGTGAAAAGAGCAAACAAACTGGGAATAAAAATGTCGCCTCTGTCAGGTTTTTATCGTTTGGAGGAAAATAAATCTGAGCATATGTTTGTGATGAATTATCTGGGAGTTGAAGAAAATAATATAGAAAAAGTAGTTGAAAAATTGTGTACTATTGTTTGACTAATTTATAATCGTATCGTACACTATTATGTAGCTTGTTTTTTCGCTTATGGTGCGAAAATAATGATGCAAGGGTCAAAAGGTATTTTGAACCTTGCATCAAAAATAATAAGATTGATTAAGGAATAAAATGATGACCGAGTACAAAGTTAAAAAATATTTGAAGGATGATATAGTAGCTGAGGTTCCGGGGTCAAAGAGTATTACAAACAGAGCTCTTTTGCTTGCGGCTATGGCAGATGGAACTTCAAGGCTGGAGGGAGCTGCGTTCAGTGAAGATTCAGTTCATTTTTTAAATGCACTTAAAGAATTAGGATTTACTGCACAGGCTGATGAAAAAAAATGCAGTGTTGTAATTGAGGGACACGGCGGAAAAATCCCAAATAAAAATGCAAAGATATATGTTGGGAGTGCGGGTACCGCTGCAAGATTTCTTACAGCATTTACGGCTATGGGGGATGGAGAATATATACTTGAATCGTCAGACCAGATGAGAAAAAGACCGATGAGGGAACTTCTTGTGGCACTTGAAAGTCTTGGAGCGGAATTTACATGGCTCGAAGATGAATATACTTTTCCTATGAAAGTAAAGGGCATATTATATGGAAGAAATTCAGATATAAATTCGGCAAAAAAATCTGAAATGAATCTGAATGGTGTTATAGCAGATAAAGTAATTGAGCCTAAACAGGTTGATTTGAATATAGACAGGAGCAGTCAGTTTCTCAGTGCATTGTTATTGGTGCTTCCGATAGCTTTTGATGATGTTACCATAAAAATGACAGGGACAAGACAGGCGAGGTCATATGTCGAGATGACGGAGCAGATGATGAAGCAATTTGGTCATACAGGGATTGAAAAGCTTGCCGGTGACTGTTACAGAGTCAGAGGAATGAAATATACCGCACTGAATTATAATATAGAGCCGGATGTATCGGCGGCATGTTATTTTTATGCACTTGCGGCAGCGACGGGTAAACGTGCAATGGTAAAGCGAATGAGAAAAGATTCATTACAGGGCGATATGAAATTTATAGGTATGCTTGAAAAGATGGGCTGTGAAGTGAGATGGGACAAAGGTAAAGAAAATAATCTTTGGCTTAAAGGACCTGATGGCAAGCTTAAAGGAATTGAAGTAAAGATGTCGGATTTTTCAGATCAGGCACTTACGCTTGCCGCTATTGCTCCTTTTGCAGATTCAAAAGTGACAATAACAGGCATAGCACATATCAGAGGGCAGGAATCTGACAGGATAAAAGTTATTGTTGACGAACTTACTAAAATGGGGATATCATGTAATGAACTGACAGATGGTGTGGAAATATATCCGGGTACACCGAAAAATGTTGAGATAGAGACATACAATGACCATAGAGTTGCAATGTCATTTGCAGTTACAGGACTTGCGGGTGACGGTATGACAATATTAAATCCTGAATGCTGCAAAAAAACATTTGCGGGATTTTTTGATGAAATAGACAGATTGGAGGAATAGAATTTAATGAAGAAAGTAATTGAAATATTGCAGGAAGAACTCAGTGCCGCTTTTGAGAAAGCAGGTTATGATAAGAAGTATGCGAAAGTCGGTGTTTCAAACAGACCTGACCTTTGCCAGTATCAGTGTAATGGTGCTCTTGCGGCAGCTAAGGAGTATCACAAAGCACCTATTCAGATGGCAAACGAAGTTGTTGAATTATTAAACGGAAGTGACAGCTTTAAGGAGATAGTGGCACAGGCACCCGGTTTTATAAACATGACTGTAAGTGACAAATTTCTTGCTGATTATATAAATGAAATGGCGGTTTCGGAGACACTTGGCCTTGAAAAAGCAGAAAAACCTGAAACTATAGTTATAGATTACGGCGGAGCAAATGTTGCAAAACCGCTTCATGTTGGTCATCTTCGTTCAGCCGTTATCGGTGAGAGCATAAAGAGAACAGCACGTTATCTCGGACACAAGGTAGTCGGTGATGTGCATCTCGGTGACTGGGGACTTCAGATTGGTCTTATTATTACAGAATTAAAACACCGCAAGCCTGAACTTGTATATTTTGATGAGAATTTTGACGGAGAATATCCAACAGAACCTCCTTTTACAATGTCTGACCTTGAGGAAATTTATCCTTACGCATCAGGTTATTCAAAAGAACATCCTGAATATAAAGAAGAAGCACAGACTGCGACGGCAGAACTTCAGTCGGGAAGAAGAGGTTATCTTGCGCTTTGGCAGCATATTATAAATGTATCTGTAGCTGACTTAAAGAAAATATATACAAAGTTAAATGTTGAATTTGATTTATGGAAGAAAGAATCAGACGCACAGCCTTACATTCCACAGATGGTTCAGGATATGAAAGATGGCGGATATGCACATATAGATCAGGGAGCACTTGTTGTAGATGTAAAAGAAGATACTGATACAAAAGAGATTCCTCCATGTATGATTCTTAAATCAAACGGAGCAACTCTTTACAATACAACAGACCTTGCAACTATTGTGGAAAGACGCAAATTGTTTGATCCGGATGAGATAATTTATGTAGTTGATAAAAGACAGTCGCTTTATTTTGAACAGGTATTCAGATGTGCGAGAAAGACAAAAATTATCGGTGAAGATGTAAAACTTGAGTTTGTAGGATTTGGTACTATGAACGGCAAGGACGGCAAACCGTTTAAGACTCGTGACGGCGGAGTTTTAAGACTTGAAAAACTGCTTGAAGATGTAAATGAGCAGGTACTTGACAAGATGAAAGACAGGGATATGGACAAGGATATGATAGATGATGCAGCAGCTAAGATAAGCCTTGCCGCTATCAAATACGGTGACCTCAGCAATCAGGCATCAAAAGATTATATATTTGATGTTGAGAGATTTACATCATTTGAGGGTAATACAGGACCATATATCTTATATACTATTGTCCGTACAAAATCACTTCTTGCAAAAGTGAAAGCGCAGAATATAACAGTTGATGAAAATAGTGCAATAGAGCCTGCCGACAGCAAATCTGAAACAGATGTGATGCTTGCACTCACAAAATGGTCAGAGACAGTTAATGCTGCATTTGAGGAACATGCACCACACAAGATATGCCAGTTTGTATATGAACTTTCAGACACATTCAATAAGTTCTATCATGAAAACAAGATAGTAACAAACGAAAATGAAAAGCAGAGAGAGTCATATATAAAACTTAGTGCGCTGGTTGGAAAAGTTCTTGAAACGGCAATTGACCTTTTAGGACTTGAGGCACCGGAGAGAATGTAGAGAATGGAGGCGATTTTTGATGTATCGTTTGACATCAAAACTTGTAATATACAGAAATATAGGAAAAGACAGTATTTTATTTAAGCTTGCTGATATTTTTCAGAGATTTTCAACAGGCCAGTATGTGAAAGAAGATCTTATCACTGAGATTTATGACCAGATACATAATCTTCTTGACTTATCAACACGCTACGGTTTTGACAAAAATCTGTGGCACAATTATCTTGCTTTTTTACTTGCGATGAGTGAAAATCCGTTTACACTCGTTTCTGAAAAAGTAGGTGCAAATGAGGGAACAGTAAATGAGTTTGCAAAAGGTGACTTTGCAATCTTTAAGCAGTTATTTGATTATGATTTTTCTGCTATTGAAAAAGAACTTGGAATTGACTGTTTCAGCGTTGTGGTAAATTATAAGGCAATAGTTAAGAGTGAGCAGATTTTCAACAAGAGTGTAAGCGAGAAAGTCCAGAAATTAAGCAGTGATATAGAAAAGGCTGAAGATGAGACTGAAATGTACAAGATTGTCACTGACTTTTACAGAACTTACGGTGTTGGAAAGTTTGGATTAAACAAGGCATTCAGGGTAAATCACAATGAGACTGCAAGACAGACAGGTGAGATTTTGGAGCCTATCACGACAACGGGAAATATGTCGCTCGATGACCTTATCGGATATGAGTCTCAGAAACAGAAGCTTATTGAAAATACAGAAGCGTTTGTCAAGGGAAAGAAGGCGAATAACGTACTCCTTTTTGGTGATGCGGGTACAGGCAAATCTACAAGCATCAAGGCAATTTTAAATAAATATTACAGTCAGGGGCTTCGCATGATAGAAGTCTACAAGCATGAATTTAAAGACCTCTCGACAATTATTTCTGAGATTAAAAACAGAAATTACAGATTTATTATATATATGGATGACCTTTCATTTGAGGAATTTGAGATTGAATACAAATATCTTAAAGCGGTTATAGAAGGTGGTCTTGAGACAAAGCCTGACAATATTCTTATTTATGCTACTTCAAACAGACGACATCTTATAAGAGAGACATGGAGTGACCGCTCTGATATGTCAAAAGATGAGCTTCATCGTTCCGATACCATGCAGGAAAAACTTTCGCTTGTTGCAAGGTTTGGTGTTACTATCGGTTATTACAGACCTTCACAACAGGAGTATTTTGATATTGTTATCAATCTTGCGAAGAAGTATCCGGAGATTAAACTTACGGAAGACGAACTCAGACTTGAGGCGAACAAATGGGAATTGAGCCATGGCGGAATCTCAGGTCGAACAGCACAGCAATTTATCAACCATCTTATTGGTGTTGCGGATAACTAGTGTACTGTATCAATGGTTTTGGTATTATTAGTTGTACTAGGCAGGTGTGTGGATATAAACAGAAAAAACATAATAAATGAGGATTTAGAGAAAAATTTTTTATATAAATTTATAAAAAAATATGTTTTTATGTGGCTTATTTTTGCAGGCTGCATTGTTTCCGTGTGCGGAGCAGAATCTGCATCGGCAGCAGTGCAGTCTGATTATGATAAGCTTAAAACAAAGGTGATAAAAGCATACAAAGAATATAAAACAGAATTGGATATAGGTGCGTTTGAATTTTACATAAATGATGATAAAAGCAGTATAAAAGATATAATGACTGAGGTTGTAAATAAGACCCCGTCACTATTTTATACAAATCACAGTTATTCATTAGAGTACAATACATTAAATGGAAAAATAGTGAATATACAGCTTGGGTACGCATCAGAATACAAAAATTCAAGCGGAAATGTAAATGAGAGTGCGATAAAAAAGGCATCAAATAAAATTAACAAAGAGATAAAAAAGATAACTTCGCAGATAAAGTCCGGAATGAACAGTGTTGATAAGGCTTTATTTGTTCATGATTATATTGTAAAAAATACTTCATATGAAAATAAAAGTTCCAACAACAGCAGACTTACGGAATACGGTGTTTTAGTAAAACACAAAGGAAACTGTCAGGGCTATTCATTGGCTTATGCTGCGGTTATGGAAAAGCTTGGCTTTTCAGTCGGTTTTGTTAATTCGGATTCGATGGAGCATGTCTGGAATCTGGTGAAAATAGGTGCAAAGTGGTATAACATAGATGTTACATGGGATGACCCGGTTGACAGTATAAGAGGCAAAAATCAGGATGGGGTCGTATATCACAAGTATTTTCTTGCAAGTGACAGTTATATGAAAAAGAACGGGCATTATGGATATGAAAAGACAGCAGCTCAAAATACCAACTATGACAAAAGTTATGTTAAAAGTGTTACAAGTGCCTTTGATTATAGTGGCGGCAATTGGGTTTATATGAATTCATCAGGCATATACAGGCGCAGACATATTAACTCAGATATGGCTAAATGTCTTTATAAGGTTCAGGGAAAATGCTTTATAAAATATAATTCCATAAAGTATTATTATATATCGCACAACAGATTATATATATTCAGCAGCAAGAGCAATAAATCTGCACTTGTCTGGAGCCCTGTAAAAAAATACGGTTATTCATACTATATAGTGCAGTTAAAATGTGCATCAGGAAAAATTAAGTATAGTGTGCTTAATGCAAAAAATAATAAAGTGAAAAGCGGTTCACTTGAAATAAAAAAAGGCGGGTTTGTGTAAAAGCGGTTTTTTTGTTTTTAACTTTATTGACAAACTAAAGGCATATTGCTAAAATGAAACATGGTGGTAAAGAAAAAATCCGGTTTTGGAGGAAACTTATGAAGAAAAAGGTATTATCAATACTGGTTGACAACACATCGGGTGTGCTTAGCCGTATATCGGGCTTGTTCAGCAGACGCGGTTACAATATAGACAGTCTCACGGTTGGAGAGACAGAGAATCCAAAATATTCACGAATGACAGTTGTAGTCAGAGGTGATGACCATATATTGGATCAGATAGAAAAACAGCTTGCAAAACTTGAAGATGTAAGATGTGTAAAGGAACTTAAAAGCGGACATTCTGTATGCAGGGAACTTGTTTTGATAACAGTCGGAGTTCAGGCATCAAACAGACCGGAGATTATTGCTATAGCAGATACATTCAGAGGTAAGATAGTGGATGTAGGAGTTGACACTATGATGATTGAACTTACCGGAAATCAGACAAAGCTTAATGCATTCATTAAACTTCTTGATGGTTATGAAATTAAAGAACTTGTCAGAACAGGTATAGCAGGTCTTAGCAGAGGGGCAGAGGTTATGCTTGATGAGTTTGATTAAGCAGACATATAAAATTGGCGATAGCACAGGCAAAGGTCTGTACTTCACATATAATAATTAATTTTTCACAGGAGGAAAATAAAAATGGCAGAAGCAAGAATTTTTTATCAGGATGATTGTAATTTATCTTTATTGGATGGCAAGACAATCGCCATTATCGGCTATGGAAGTCAGGGTCATGCTCATGCGCTCAACCTTAAGGAGTCAGGTTGCGATGTCATTATCGGTCTTTATGAAGGTTCAAAATCTTGGGCAAAGGCTGAGAAGCAGGGCTTTAAAGTATATACAGCAGCAGAAGCTGCAAAGAAGGCTGACATTATCATGATTCTTATCAATGATGAGAAACAGGCAGATATGTATAAAGCTGACATTGAGCCAAATCTTGAAGCTGGAAATATGCTTATGTTTGCTCATGGATTCAATATTCATTTTGGATGTATCGTACCTCCAAAGGATGTAGACGTAACAATGATAGCACCTAAGGCACCGGGTCATACAGTACGTTCAGAGTATCAGGCAGGAAAAGGAACACCTTGTCTTGTTGCTGTAGAGCAGGATGCAACAGGCAAAGCACTCGACATTGCACTTGCATATTCACTTGGTATCGGTGGAGCAAGAGCAGGAGTTCTTGAGACAACATTCCGTACAGAGACAGAGACAGACCTCTTCGGTGAGCAGGCTGTACTTTGCGGTGGTGTTTGTGCACTTATGCAGGCAGGTTTTGAGACACTTGTTGAAGCAGGATACGATCCAAGAAATGCATACTTTGAGTGTATCCATGAGATGAAGCTTATCGTAGACCTTATCTATCAGTCAGGTTTCGCAGGAATGAGATACTCTATCTCCAACACAGCTGAGTACGGTGATTACATCACAGGACCTAAGATTGTTACTGCTGAGACAAAGAAAGCTATGAAACAGATTCTTACAGATATTCAGGATGGTACATTTGCAAAAGACTTCCTTCTTGATATGTCACCAGCAGGACGTCAGGTTCACTTCAAGGCTATGAGAAAACTTGCTTCAGAGCATCAGTCAGAGAAAGTCGGAGAAGAAATCCGTAAGCTTTACAGCTGGAATAATGAGGGAGACAAACTCATCAATAACTAATTCGGTTTTGATCTATAAAATTACATATAGAAATATATCAAAAGAGGTTATCTTGTGTATATTTTGCTGTTGTCTGCACCGTGAGTGCAGACAGCAGCGTATTGTATGCACCGGACAGCCTCTTTTTGAAATTTCTTTACAATTTGTTTGTATTCAATTATAATAAATCATATAATTATTTAAATAAGTATCGTGAGGAGGAGAAAGATGGCACTTATAGCCGGAGTGATAGGGATTGTAGTGATTGCTGTTGTGGTAGTGGTAGCTGCGGTTACGGCGGTTACGGCAGGAGTGAAGCAGTCTCTCGATGATGAATGATTTGTTTTTAGTAGAGCGGCTTGTGAGGTTTTACACAGGTTGCTCTATTTCTTTGTTGAACAATGAAAGGAACGATAAAAAGATAATGTTGAAAGTCAAAAATGTTGAAATAGGCAGCGGAATACCTAAAGTATGTGCACCTATAGTTGAAAAAAATCAGGATGATATTCTTGAGATGGGCGAGATACTTATGGCAAAAAAGAGTGTTGATATTGTCGAGTGGAGGATTGATTTTTTTGAGGAGTGTTTTAATACTCAGAAATTATTGGAAACAGCGGGACTTTTAAGGGCGGTTATACCGGGAAAGCCGATACTCGCCACATTCCGCACAAAAAATGAGGGTGGGGAAAAGAATATAGAGGCAGATGTTTATATTAAAATGCTGGAGAACTTAGCCGAAAGCGGATATGTTGACATAGTTGATATAGAAGCATATTTTATGGATAGAGCCAAAACAGAAAAAATAATAAGTAAATTAAAGAATAAAACTGTTGTAATCGGTTCATATCACAATTTTAACAAAACTCCCGAGTATGATGAGATATGTGAGAGGCTTAAATATATGAAGGAAATCGGTGCAGATATTCCTAAACTTGCATGTATGCCTGAGCAAAAGAACGATGTTTTTACGCTTATGAGAGCAACAAATGATTTTGTTACTGACAATAGAAATATTCCTGTTATAACTATGTCGATGGATGAAATCGGCAAGATAAGCAGGGTAAGTGGAAAAAGCTTTGGTTCTTCTGTCACATTTGGCTGTCTTGGAAAAGCGAGTGCACCGGGACAGATAAATGTAGATGATTTGAAAAATGTATTAAATATAATAACATTACCGGAGGATGAAGATGAGTAGACTTGAAAAACATATTTTTTTGATAGGTTTTATGGGAGTAGGAAAAACAAGTACATCACGTTTTTTAAGCAGAAAACTTGGAGTGAAGGAGGTGGATACTGATGCAATGATAGTTGAACAGGAGAAAAAAAGCATTTCTGATATTTTTGCTTACGAAGGGGAAGAATATTTCAGAAAAAAAGAGACAGAGCTGATAGACAAAATCGGTGAGATGAAACCATGTATAGTATCATGCGGCGGCGGAATGGCAATGCGTGAAATAAACGTGGAAAAGATGAAAAAGGTCGGACAGATAGTCTGGCTTACTGCAACACCTGAGACTATTTATTCCCATGTAAAAGACAGCACAAACAGACCGTTATTAAACGGAAATATGAATGTTCCTTATATCAAGTCGCTTATGGATGAGAGAGAGCCAAAATACAGACATGCGGCAGATATTATTATTGAAACTGATGATTGTACACCTGCTCAGGTTGCAGATAAGATAACAAAAAAAGTAAAATAGTAAAGTATTTTGCTATTTGCATCATATAAAAAAAATTACTTTTGAAACAAATAGAGAGGTATAGAGGATGAGATTAAATAAGGTAAATAATGTGAAAAAAAGAGGAATTGCACTTTTACTTGGTGTTTCGTTATGCATGTCAATGTTTGTGGATGTGCAGGGCAGCAATGTTTCAGCAGCCAAACATGCATCAAAATTAAAAAAAGAAGAAGTAGTGGATGCTGACAGTGATGAAGAAGTGAAAGAGGATAAGGATATTGTATTTGATGCGTCTAATGAAGACGGCGAATATGCTGTTTCAGTAAATGACAGTGGTTCGTTCTCTGTTATCAATTATGAAAATTCGGACAAGGCAGTAGAGTCAATAAAGTGGAGTGCAAGCGATGAAAATATTGTAAAAGTTGAGGATTCAGATGATTTTAAGGCAAATTATACGGCATTAAGTCCCGGAAGAGTTAATATATATGTGGATGTTACATACAGCAGAAATGATGTAAGTGAGCAGGATGACACATATAACGATGACGATTCAAGTTATTTGGACAGATATACATTCAGTCTTTGCGTATATCCTGATATGTCAGGTGTTGAGCTAACAAGTACAAGCCAGATAAAATATATAACAAAGTATGATTATAATACGGAATTTACTTTTAATCTGAAGAGTGATATTCTGCTTGATGAAGATAATCCGGATGTAGGATTTGAAGTGAACAGTTCAAATAAATCAATGTCTGTATCTGCTTCCTTAAAAGATAATGTTGTTTCAATATGGGCATATAAGGCGGGTCAGACAAAAGTAACATTTAAAATATACGATAAAGAATTTGAAGTCAGTATTAAGGTTATAAAAATATCAATAAATAAAAATACACTGCTCATAATAAAAGGAAGAACTGCAAATGTTAAATTAAAAGGTGTATCTAAGGGAATAAAGTGGTCATCAAACAGAAAAAAAATTGCGAGTGTTAATTCAAAAGGCAAGATTAAAGCAAAGAGAATCGGAACAGCAGTTATTATAGCAAATGTGAACGGAACAAAATTAGGATGTGCTGTATCTGTTGTGTCACCTAAAGTTTATAATGTTATAAAGAAAGGTCGTAGTATTGCAAAGGGGACATACAGCCAGCCTAGAAGAATGCAAAGAGGATATTATGACTGCAGTTCTTTGGTATGGCGTGCGTATTCAAAATACGGAACTTATTTTGGTGCAAGAAGTTATGCGCCGGTAGCGGCAGATATATGCAGATGGTGCTGGAGTTCAAAGAGTAAGAGAATAAGTTCAGGATTAAAAGACAGCCAGATACAGAATATGAAACTGAGAGCAGGAGACATTATATTTAAAACAGGTGCCAAGAACGGAAGATATAAGGGGATTTATCATGTTGAAATGTTCGCCGGTTACAGCTGCATTGGATTTAATTCAAAAGGAAAGCCAAATTTAACTGCTGTATGGGTTAACAGGTCACAGGGATATTATGCATATGGTTCGCTTGTTGCAAGACCGTAGATTAAAAAAACATATACGTAAAAAATGTTGATGGAGAAATGTTGTGATTACTATTATTATGGCGGCCTACAATGGTCAGGAATATATAAATGAACAGTTGGAGTCTATCAAAAATCAGACTTACAGGGATTGGAGACTGGTTGTAAGAGACGATGGGAGCAGTGACAAAACTGTAGACATTTTAAAAAAATTCGCTAAAGAAGTAGAACAGGAAGTTATAATAAAAGTTAACGAAGAGCCAAGTGGCTCGGCAAAGAGGAATTTTGCACGTCTTTTACAGGATGTGCAAAATTCCTCCTATGTTATGTTTACAGATCAGGATGATATATGGAAAAAAGATAAAATAGAAGTTACCTACAATGCGATGCTTGACGCTGAAAAAAAGTATGGAAGTAAGACACCGATACTCGTTCACGGAGATGTTGAAGTTATAGATGGAAGTGGAAATGTTCTTGCAGAGTCAATGTTTAATTTATCTCATATAGATTCAAATTCAGAGTTATCAAAAATTATTATTCAAAATCATGTCACGGGCTGTACGATGATGTGTAACAGGAGTTTATCTGCGGGGATTGCAAAATATTTATCTGATGACAGAGTTATTATGCATGACTATTTTGCCGCATTGTACGCGGCAGTGTTTGGAAAAATAATAGTTTTAGAAAGACCGCTGTTAAGCTACAGACAGCATGGAGATAACAGTGTTGGGGCAAAGAATAACAATAATATATTTTACCTTGCAAAGAGACTGGGGCAGGGAAGAAGAAGTTATAAAAATGCGATGAAAGAGTCGGAAGACCAGATTGCATTTTTTGTCAGTTTGTACAAGGACGAAATGATTGTAAAAAAATTTGTTCGTCAGTATGAACTTATGAAAGAATATTCTGTTCTTAACAGACATTCAAAAATTTACCGTATAATTTTCTACATGAAAAAAAATGTATGGAAAAAAGGAACTATTAGAAAAATAATGCAGATTATCTGGGGGTAGTTATGACAAAGATATTTAAAGCAATAAAGGTTGCATGTAAATATTTTGTGATGTTTCTTACTATGCTGATGCCGAGAGATTATCGATTGTGTGTATGCGGAGCATGGCTTGGAGAGAGATTTACCGACAATTCAAAACAGTTGTTTATAGAAGCGTCAGAGAGAGATGACATAAGAGCAGTATGGATTTCAAAAGATATTGAAATTGTTGAGCAGATAAGAAATCTGGGTTATGAAGCTTATCTGTGGGGAACAAAAAAAGCAATATGGACTCAGCTTCGTGCAAAATATGCCGTGATTTCAAATGGTATAAGTGACCTTGAACATACATTTCTCGGAAATGCAATAATTATAGATTTGTGGCATGGCGTACCTCTGAAAAAAGTATGCTATGACAATAAATATGAAAAAAACTGGGACAGTCCTAAGCAAAAGCTTAGAGACAGTCTTATTTATATACCGCTTGGAAAAATGTATTTTGTGGCAACAAGTGAAATGTTTGTACCTATTTATCAGAGTGCATTCAGAAGAAAGAAAAGCCAGATAATATGTCTCGGTCAGCCGAGAAGTGATATTTTTTTCGGGGAAAAAAAGCCGGAGTCTTATTTCCCTGGGAAAAATATTATTTTGTATTGTCCGACACACAGAAATGAGGGAAAAGAGCAGATTCGCATAAATGAACTGTTTGATTTGGAAAGACTGGAGAATTACCTTTCAGAGAAAGATTATTATTTTGTGATAAAAAAACATTTTTACCACAGGGAAGAAACTGAGAATTTGGATAAGTATCCTCATATAATTGATGTTACAATGGAGGATATGGATACACAGATACTTATTATAGAATCGAAAGCACTAATAACCGATTATTCAAGTATTTACATTGATTATCTTCTGCTTGACAAACCGTTGTTATTTTACTGTTATGATTATGAACATTATCTTGAGAATGACAGGGAGATGTATTTTAACTATGAGGATGTAACACCGGGCAATAAGGCAAAGAATTTTGACGAACTATTCAAACAGATATGTGGTGTGATTGAGAACGGGGACGATTACGGAAGAGAAGAAAGAGAAAAAGTAAAAAATATGTTTTACTGTAAAAAAGGTCAGGGACCGGTTGGAAATATTCTTATTGACATGATGGTTAAAAGGGAGATTGGAAAAAACAATGATTGACAAAAAAATCAAAATCGTGGCACCGGATGCTCAAAACAGAGAGATTATGAATACCTGTAAAAAATTATGGGAAAATAATTTTGATGACACTGCGAAATATGTAAAATATTATTTTGATGACAGATGGAAAGAAAGTATAACATTTTTATGTGATGACAAAAGTATGTTACATTTAAATCCATATGATATAAAATTGTTTGGAGAAAAAAAGACAATATTTTATATTGTGGGTGTATGCACAGATAAAGAATACAGACACAAGGGATATATGGATTTTATGTTAAAAACTGTTTTTGGAAAATTATATAATGAAAATGTACCGTTTGTGTATCTTATGCCTGCATCAGAAAAAATATATACCCCATATGGATTTAGGGGAATGTACAATGTTACATCTTTTAAAGCTTTAAAAAGAGAGGATGGCAGCAAAGTTTATAATGACTGTATAGAGTCGTGTGACATAAAAGAATTTGATGATTTGTCGGAGAGAGAAAAAATTGAACTTTCAAAGTATGCAGCAATGAAGCTTGAGCGGGAGTTTGAATGTTTTGTTGATAGGGATAATAGTTATTTTGAACATAAAAATAAAGAGATGAAAGCGTGTGAGGGGTCTGTACTCATTTTGATGAGAGACGGTGAAGTCATGGGATATGCAATGTATCTGTGTGAAGATGAGCCGGAAGTTGTCGAGATGGTTGCTGATAAAGAATATACGGATATATTTGTGGAAAAGCTTTTTGATTATGCCGCTAATGACACAGAAAACAAAGCCGCAGAAATGAAAATTATATTTGACGAGTCGTATTTTATAAAAGAACAAAACAAAAGTTTTGCTTTTTTTATTTCTGAGGAAAATACGGGAAAAATGCTTATGGCAAGAATTATAGACATTATGGCATTTGTCGGGATGATAAAGTTAAAGGGATGTGCAGAGGAATATTATGTAGAGATAACCGATGATTTTATTAAAGAGAATAACGGGAGATGGGATATAATTCTTTCAGATAAAAGTGTTATAAAAAGGGGAAAAAGTGATGAGAATAAGTATCAAAAACTGACTATTGCGGAGTTTGGAGATATATTATTTTCAAAGATTAAATTTTATCTTAATGAAATGGTTTGAAAATTTGACTGACAGTGTTGTATAATGTATTATTATTACTTAAAAAGATATTAAGGAAGTGGTACTATGGCAGATACAGGATATACATTTTGGAATAAAGAAATAGACAGATTAAAAGACGGAAAAAGCAAATATGAATGGGATGAACTTGAAGAGCTTATAACAGATGTGTTTGAGGATGAGAAAATTACTTCGGATGAATTTGATAAACTTATGGAAAAGCTTATGGAACAGGAAATGTAGTCATATGATATGGTACAACGGTATCAAGAGAGGGGCTTTGATAAATTGACACGCGATGAACTTGAGTATAGAAGATATTTAGAGCGGAGAATACGCAGGAGAAAACGAAAAAGGCAGGTTATGATAGCCAGAACCATTCTCGTTATAGTTATATTGCTGGCGGCGTTTGGAATTTTTTCCATTGTGAAAGGAGTGATGTCGTCGGGCGGCAGTGATAAAAAGCAGGTGAAAGATACAAAAAAGCCTGTTGTAGAAACGATGATACCGACTAAGACTCCTGAAAGTACAGCCGAGAGTGTACCGGAAAACGTGCCAAAGGGTTATGAGGACGTTTACAATAAACTGATAAAAATTCAGGGAAAATACAATGGTGTTGATGATATAATCATGAATATATCCAAATACCCTAAAAAGCTTTTGGAATTGGCAGTAAAAAATCCGGAGACGATAGACTTTGTCTCAAATTATCCAAAGCATGATAATGACACTGAGGCGACGAGCAGACTCAGTGCAAAGGAGATTGGAAACGGAATTCCTTTATTGCAGCAGTGGGACAGCAGATGGGGATATATAAAATACGGAGATACCATAATAGGGGTAAATGGCTGCGGGCCTACATGTCTTGCAATGGTATATGCAGGAATTACCAAAGATACGGCGATGACACCGGCAGACATAGCTCAGTATTGTTCAAATAACAATTATTATAACAGTGATACGGGAACGTCATGGACATTGATGACTGAGGGAGCAAAGGATTTGGAACTTTCAGTCAGAAAAGTATCAGTAAATGCGTCAGCAATAAAAAATGAATTGAAGCAGAAAAGACCGATGATATGCAGTATGTCACCGGGAGATTTCACCACAGAGGGACATTTTATAGTCATAAGAGGAATTGATTCCAAGGGAAGACTTATTATAAATGACCCGAACAGTATAGCAAATTCAAAGAGAAGATGGCAGGTTGCGAGAGTTGTAAAACAGATTAAAGCAGCATGGAGCTATTCTCAGGATTAAAACGATATGCAAGTTTAAATTATATTACACAGGATGGAGGCAGCATATGGATAATAGCGAGAAAAAAAATGTGGAATTAAATATAGACAACGGTGAACTTAAAACAAGTATGATTCCTGAGGATTTTACTGACCCTCAGATTCTCTATGACAAGTTGATATCAATGATAAAGAAGTATCATCCGTCAGGAGATATTTCACAGATAGAAAAGGCATATAAAATTGCATATAAAGCGCATGACGGACAGCTTAGAAAATCAGGTGAGCCATATATTATTCATCCGGTTTGTGTATGTATTATTCTTGCAGAACTGGAACTTGATAAAGAGACAATAGTCGCAGGAATGCTTCATGACGTTGTAGAAGATACTGTTATGACGAGTGAGGAGATTGCTGCTGAGTTTGGTGACGAGGTTGCACTTTTGGTTGACGGTGTTACAAAACTTACACAGCTTAATTATGTTGCCGATAAGGTAGAGGTACAGGCAGAGAATTTAAGAAAAATGTTTTTGGCAATGGCGAAAGACATACGAGTTATTCTGATTAAACTTGCCGACAGACTTCATAATCAGAGAACAATGCAGTATCAGACACCGGAAAAGCAGAAAGAGAAATCAAGAGAAACGCTTGATATTTATGCGCCAATTGCAGACAGGCTCGGTATATCGAAAGTTAAGGTAGAGCTTGACGATCTGGCATTCAGATATCTTGAACCGGAGGTATACAACAATCTTGTGGCAAGACTTGACAAGGGAAGAGTCAGACGTGAAGAATTTATAAAACAGATTGTTGCAGAAGTTGACAAGCATATAAAAGCAGCCGGCATAGAGGCAACTATTGACGGAAGAGCAAAACATTATTTCAGCATATACAAAAAAATGATAACACAGAACAAAAAGCTTGAGCAGATTTATGACCTTTTTGCCGTAAGAATCATTGTAGATACCGAGAGGGACTGTTATACTGCGCTTGGTGTTATTCATGAGATATATAAGCCTATTCCGGGGCATTTTAAAGATTATATTGCCATGCCTAAACCGAACAATTATCAGTCGCTTCATACAACACTTATAGGACCTCAGGGACAGCCTTTTGAAATCCAGATAAGAACATATGAAATGCACAGGACAGCAGAATACGGTATTGCGGCACATTGGAAATATAAAGAAAATCAATACGGACACAATACTGCTGACAGCGAGGAGGAAAAACTTGCATGGCTTAGAAGAATTCTTGAATGGCAGAGAGATATGTCTGACAATAAAGAATTTTTAAGTCTGTTAAAAAGTGACCTCGATTTGTTCTCTGACCATGTATATTGTTTTACAAAAGACGGTGATGTGAAAAATCTTCCGGCTGATTCAACGCCTATAGATTTTGCGTATGCTGTGCACAGTGCTGTCGGTAATAAGATGGTTGGTGCAAGGGTAAACGGAAATCTTGTTCCTATTGAATATAAGATACAAAACGGTGACAGAGTTGAGATAATCACCTCACAGAATTCGAGAGGACCTAGCAGGGACTGGCTTTCAATTGTAAAGAGTACACAGGCGAAAAACAAGATAAATCAATGGTTCAGGTCACAGTATAAAGAGGAGAATATAGTAAAAGGAAAAGAACTTCTCAACAGTTATTGTAAAGCTCAGGGTATTGTGATTTCAGATTTAGTCAGACCTGAGTATACAGATGCCTGCAAGAAAAAGTATGGTTTTAAGGACTGGGATTCAGTGCTTGCAGCTATTGGGCACGGTGGTTTAAAAGAAGGTCAGGTAATAAATAAACTTCAGGCAGAATACAAGAAGAAAAATCCTTCGTCACCTACAGATAAAGATATACTTGAAGCTGTCAACAGCAGCAATGCAGTAACCGGAACACAGCAGAATAAAGCTGCGTCAGTACGTTCTAAAAACGGAATCGTTGTTGCGGGAATTGATGATGTATCAGTCAGATTTTCTAAATGCTGTAACCCTGTTCCTGGTGATGAGATAATAGGTTTTGTCACAAGGGGAAGAGGTGTTTCCATTCACAGAACAGACTGCATAAATATGATGAATCTTTCAGAAGCGGACAGACATCGTATAATAGAGGCAGAATGGCAGGTAAGTTCTGAGGGCAAGGATAATGAACTCTATGATGCAGAGATAATAATTTATGCAAATGACAGAATGGGTCTGTTGCTTGAGATTACAAAGGTATTTACTGAAATGAAGATAGATGTAAAGTCCATGAATATAAGAACAAGCAAACAGGGAATAGCAACGATAAATGTGGGATTTGCGATACGCGGTGTTGAAGCTTTGCATGAAGTTACAAAGAAAGTAAGACAGATAGAGGGTATCAAGGATATACAGAGAACACAGGCTTAAATATAAAAATTGAAATGGAGAGAACAGATGAGTCAGTTAAAATGTGATTTCAGAGTTGTCGGACCGGTTCAGACCAATTGTTATTTTTTGTCAGATACGAATGGCAATTGTGTTGTTGTTGACCCGGGAGAAGAGGCGGCAAGAATAATAGATTATATAGAGAAGAAAGATTTGAAACCTGTTGCAATACTGCTTACACACGGTCATTTTGACCATATCGGTGCGGTTGATGAGGTAAGAGAAAAGTATGATATAAAGGTATATGCTGCGGCAGCAGAAAAAGAGACACTTCAAAATACGGACATAAATCTTTCATCGCAGTTTGGGGCAGGATTTAAGGTAGAAGCTGACGAATATTTAAATGACGGTCAGGAGATAGAACTTCTCGGAGAAAAAGTCAGATGTATTCTGACACCGGGGCATACAAAAGGTGGAATGTGTTATTATTTCACAAACAGCGGAATGTTATTTTCAGGAGATACATTGTTCCAGCAGTCAGTAGGAAGAACTGATTTTCCGGGGGGAAGTATGAGTGAGATAGTCCGTTCAATAAGGGAAAAATTATTTATATTGCCTGATTATGTGAGGGTTTATACAGGACATGGAATGATGACCACGATAAAAGACGAAAAGATGTTAAATCCTTTTGCAGTTGAGTAGGTGTTATTATGATAGAGATAAATTTATCGGAGCGTGATTTTGACTATGAGATACAGGCTCTTGTAAACAGTTTCTTTCCGGGACAGAAAAGTGTTGTAACCGCAAGCGGTGAGGAAAGAAAAGATGGCGGATATTCGGAAGATATTTTGCTTATTGTAAATGTAAGTCTTTCAATGAAGCAGATAAGTGTTGAGGTGGTCTGCAAAGATTACAGTTTGAAAAGAACAGAAGAAGTAACAGGAACAAAAGACTGGCATAAAAATAAAGATAAGACGACACATCCGTATAGGACATATTATAAAAATGTATTAAAAAAGCTCATTTTTGAGCAGCTTAGAGATATACCGGCTGAAATATTATCAGCCGGTCATTCATTAAAAAGAGTTATACCGCTTTGGGGAACAATGACAGGGGTAAGACCGACAAAGATTGTTATGAATGAAATGCTGTCAGGCAAAGATGCCCAAAGTGTAAGAAATGAACTTAAAACTACATATTGCTGTAGTGATGAGAAGATTGAACTTGGAATGAATATTGCATCGAAAGAACTGGAGCTGCTTTTAAAACATGATTGTGAGAACGGTTACAGTCTCTATATAGGCATTCCATTCTGTCCGACGACATGTCTTTACTGCTCATTTACATCATATCCGTATGAAAAATTTGGGTATCTGGCAGAACAATATCTTGAGGCATTGGAAAAAGAAATCAGATATCTTGCGACAGTCTATAAAGATGAAAAAGTGACGAGCATATATGTTGGAGGAGGGACCCCGACAACGCTCACAGCCACACAGTTGGACACTCTTATAAAATGCATAAAAGATAATTTCCCGTTGGAGCTTGGATATGAGTTTACAATAGAGGCAGGCAGACCTGACAGTATTACAAAAGAAAAGCTTGAAGTAATGTATAATCATGGTGTCAGGAGAATATCAGTAAATCCACAGACAATGCAGCAAAAGACACTAAATCTCATAGGAAGAAAGCATACTGTTGAACAGACGGTTGAAGCTTTTAGGATGGCAAGAAAGATAGGGTTTGACAACATAAATATGGATTTGATAATCGGACTTCCGGGAGAGGATGAAAATGATTTTTCAGATACATTAAGACAGATAAAAGAGTTAAATCCCGACAGCCTGACAATTCATTCGCTTGTTGTAAAAAGAGCATCAAGGCTGCGCAGCGTTCTCGACGAAGAAGAAAAGAAAAATGCCTGCAAAACAGATGGTGCATTGTCCGAAAATGATAAGGCAGCATTTATGGAAAAGATGCTTGAAACAGGTCAGAGATTTGCGAAAAGTGAAGGGTATGAACCTTATTATATGTACAGACAGAAAAACTCAGCCGGTCATTTTGGAAGCAGTGGACAGGAAAATATCGGATATGCGAGAAAAGGAAAAGAGTGCATATACAATATTCTTATAATGGAGGAGAAACAGACCATACTTGCCGCAGGAGCCGGGGCGAGCACGAAAAAGAAGTTTGGCGAAGATAAGGTTAAACGCTGTGAGAATGTCAAGGATATTATCTCGTATATATCAAGGGTTGATGAGATGATAGAGAGGAAACAAAGCTTGTTTGAGGATTAGAGAAAAGAAGCAGAAACGGAGTTTACTATGGAGAATTATTTTAACAGAATTTTAGAAAATAATAGTATTCCTAAACAAATACGGGAAACGGTATGTTCAGAAATGCATCATGCACTTGAAGTGAGTAATATGGCGGTGCTTATATCAAAGGAACTTGGAAAAGACGAAAAGTTCTGTGATGACATAGCGGTTGCCGGAGTGCTGCATGATATAGGAAAGTTAAGGGTTAACAGGTATGTCTATTCAGATGAGAGTGACGACACGCTTGTTGTAGAGCAGATGAAGTATGTAAGAATGCATTCAGCATACAGCCGTGATATTTTGAGAGATGAGAATTATCCTGAAAATATAATAGAAGCTGTTTACCATCACCATGAAAATTATGACGGTTCGGGGTATCCTGACGGTTTAAAGGGGACAGATATTCCAGAGATGTCAAGGATACTTAGAACGTGTGATGTATTTTCAGCACTTATAACTAACAGAAGTTACAGAAAAGCTTTTGATAAGAAAACGGCAATGGCTATAATGATAGATGAAGTTGAAGATTATGATATGGAAGTGTTTCTGGCTTTCCAGAGAGTATTTCATGATGATAAATTCCCTGAGATAAGAAATCTTCAGGATATGGCAAGTGAAATACAGATGGAAAATTTAAAGGTTTTTGAAGAGGAAGCATTGAAAGGCAATTATTGACAGCAGGGGAGTATATGATTATATTGTAAATATAGAATATCTTTCTGCTTATGTGAAAAGCAATTATAAAAAGTATATGAAAAAGATGAAAAGAAATATGAAAAAAGCTTTTACATAGATAAGACATCGTTTATAAAGGAATGGTGGGAGAGCAGAGATAAGGTTACACTTATAACACGTCCACGTCGTTTTGGAAAGACATTAAATATGGACATGATAAAATGTTTTTTCTCAAATAAATACGGGAATAGGAGTGATTTATTTGAGGGTCTTGATATCTGGAAAGAAGAAAAATATCATAAATTGCAGGAAACATATCCGGTAATGCAGCATTAAATCAGATAAGAGAAAAAGGCTATGAAGCAGAACTTATAAAACGTGGAGTAAAGAAAGAGAATATCAGACACTATGGTTTTGCGTTTAAGGGGAAAGAGGTGCTTATAGGGGCATTAGATTAAAAATTTAGCATATGAAAAATACAATTCTCGCTACTTCACAAACACAAAAAAATCTGATATACTGCTAGATTAGAGAGTTTTTTATATAAGACAATAGAAATTATTGGAGGACTAGAGAAAATGGCTGAATCAATGAGAGGCATGAAGCGTACCTGCAGATGTGCCGAATTAAGTGAGAAAAATATTGGTGAAGAAGTCACTATGATGGGATGGGTTCAAAAGCAGAGAAATAAAGGTGGTATTATCTTTGTTGATATGCGTGACCGTTCAGGAATATTACAGGTTATTTTTGAAGATGGAGAGATAAATGCTGACGATTTTGCAAAGGCAGAAAAGCTTAGAAGTGAGTTTGTAATAGCAGTAAAAGGTAAAGTTACAGCACGTTCGGGTGCGGTCAACGAAAATCTTGCCACAGGTGCTATAGAGCTTCGTGCAGAAGAACTTCGTGTTCTTTCAGAGTCAGATACACCTCCGTTTCCTATAGAAGCGGACAGCAAAACAAAAGAGGAACTTAGATTAAAATATCGTTATCTCGACCTTAGAAGACCTGACCTTCAGAGAAATCTTATTATGAGAAGTAAGGTTGCAACATTGATTCGTCAGTTCCTTGCAGATGAGGGATTTTTAGAGATAGAGACTCCTATGCTTACAAAGAGTACACCGGAGGGAGCAAGAGATTATCTTGTGCCAAGCCGTGTACATCCGGGAACATTTTATGCATTGCCACAGTCTCCACAGCTTTTTAAACAGCTTCTTATGTGTTCAGGCTATGACAGATATTTCCAGCTTGCAAGATGTTTCAGAGATGAGGATTTAAGAGCAGACAGACAGCCTGAGTTTACACAGGTTGATATGGAACTTTCATTTGTTGATGAAGATGATGTCATGGATGTAAATGAGAGACTTTTACAGAAACTTTTCAAGAAAATACTTGATGTGGATATTGAACTTCCTATTCAGAGAATGACATGGCAGGAGGCTATGGATAGATTTGGTTCTGACAAGCCTGACCTTCGTTTTGGAATGGAATTAAAAGATGTTTCGGATGTCGTAAAGGATTGTGGATTCGGAGTATTTACGGGAGCACTTGAAAACGGCGGTTCTGTTCGAGGTATCAATGCCAAAGGACAGGGAGGCATGCCTCGTAAGAAGATTGATGCACTTGTTAAGTTTGCAAAAGATTTCGGAGCAAAGGGTCTTGCTTATCTTGCAGTAAATGAGGATGGAACATATAAATCATCATTTGCGAAGTTTATGACTGAGGATGAGCTTAAGGCGCTTGTTACTGCAATGGAAGGTGAACCGGGAGATTTACTTTTATTTGCTGCCGACAAGAATAAGATTGTCTGGGATGTACTTGGAAATTTGAGACTTGAGATAGCCAAAAATCTCGACCTTCTCGATAAGAATGTTTACAAGTTCCTTTGGGTAACAGAGTTCCCGGAATTTGAGTATTCGGAAGAACAGGGAAGATACCTTGCAATGCATCATCCATTTACGATGCCTTTTGAGGAAGATATCAAGTATCTTGAGTCAAATCCTGAGAAAGTTCGTGCAAGAGCATATGATATTGTACTTAACGGAACAGAAATTGGTGGTGGTTCTATCCGAATCCATCAGGATGATGTTCAGGAGAAGATGCTTAGAGCACTTGGATTTACAGATGAGAAAGCACATGAACAGTTCGGTTTCCTTCTCGATGCTTTCAAGTATGGAGTACCTCCACACGCAGGTCTTGCATACGGTCTTGACAGACTTGTAATGATAATGGCACATGAGGACAGCATCAGAGATGTTATCGCATTCCCTAAGATTAAGGATGCGTCATGTCTTATGACTGATGCACCTAATGTTGTTGATGACAAGCAGCTTGAAGAGCTTTGTCTTGAGGTTTCAAAATCAGAGCAGGAGCAGTAAGCTGTACAATCGTTAAAAAAAGGTATTGATTTAAAAATAATTGTTTAGCGGGCAGCAGACCATAACTTTGGACTGCTGTCTGAAATCGGAGGATGCTTTGAAAAAAGAGACATATGAAAAAATAATCGGACTGCTTGGCAGCAAAAAAGCGATTCCGATAATTATAGATATATTTGGAAAGATACTTACGGTATTGACAGCTCTTTTATATTTTGTTGAGATAGGCTGGCTTGTTGTCAGCAGGGAATATAAGCTTGTCGCAGGTCTTATTATAGTTCCGGCAGTATTTTTTGTACTGCTTAGTAAATTCAGGGAAAAGATAAATGCGAAAAGACCATATGAATTATATGGATTTAAACCGCTCATAAATAAAAATACAAAGGGACTTTCATTTCCAAGCCGTCATGTGTTTTCGATATTTGTTATTGGCGGTTCAATATGGGTGATCAATAAGATTTTGGGAACTGTCATATTGGTGATGGGATTGTTTCTTGCAGTTATAAGAGTAATAACAGGAGTACATTTTCCTAAAGATGTTGCTGCCGGAGCAGTTATAGGATTTGTTTGCAGCATGGCAATGTTTATTTTTTTGATTTAGAATATAGATTTTAGCATTTGTTTAGATGCAGAAATGAGGTAGAAATGGCAGAGATGTATAACCATCATACGGTGGAAAAGAAATGGCAGAAGATATGGGATGATGAGAAGGCTTTCAAGACAGAAAATGATTACACAAAGCCAAAGTTTTATGCACTTGTAGAGTTTCCTTATCCATCAGGACAGGGACTTCATGTAGGACATCCCCGCCCATATACGGCTCTTGATATAGTAGCAAGAAAGCGCAGAATGCAGGGATACAATGTATTGTATCCGATGGGATGGGATGCGTTCGGTCTTCCAACTGAAAACTATGCAATCAAGAATAAAGTTCATCCAAAGGAAGTAACAAAGAAGAACGTGGCAAGATTTAAAGAGCAGCTTCATTCGCTTGGATATTCATTTGACTGGGACAGAGAGATAAATACAACTGACCCTGATTATTATAAGTGGACACAGTGGATATTCCTTAAACTTTTCAATGCCGGACTTGCATATAAGAAAGAGATGCCTATTAACTGGTGTACATCTTGTAAAGTAGGACTTGCCAATGAGGAAGTTGTAAACGGCGTATGTGAGAGATGTGGTTCACCTGTTGTTCGTAAAGTTAAGAGCGAGTGGATGCTTAAGATAACAAACTACGCTGACAAGCTCTTAGAGGGACTGAATGATGTAGATTACATCGAGAGAGTAAAGACTTCACAGAGAAACTGGATAGGACGATCAGAAGGTGCAGAAGTAGATTTCAGAATTAAGGATAAAGAAGATAAACTTCGTGTTTATACAACAAGACCAGACACACTTTTTGGTGCAACATATATGGTAGTATCGCCTGAGCATCCTATTATTGACAAATACAAAGATGAAATCAAAAACTGGGATGCCATTGTGGAATACAGAGAGATGGCTGCGAGAAAGTCTGATTTTGAGCGTACAGAGCTTGCAAAGGACAAGACAGGTGTTGTACTTGACGGACTTAAGGCAATAAATCCTATAAATGATACTGAGATTCCGATCTGGATATCAGATTATGTACTTATGACATACGGAACAGGTGCAATTATGGCTGTTCCTGCACATGATGACCGTGACTGGGAATTTGCAAAGAAATTCTCACTTCCTATGATTCAGGTTGTAGAGGGAAGTGAAGGTCCTGTAGATATTGACGAGGCTGCATTTACTGATGTTGCTACAGGAAAGATGATAAATTCAGGTTTCCTCACAGGACTTACAGTTGAAGAAGCTAAGGAAAAGGTAAAAGATTTCCTTACAGAGAAAAAGATTGGTAACCGCAAGGTAAATTATAAACTTCGTGACTGGGTATTCTCAAGACAGAGATATTGGGGAGAGCCTATTCCGATTGTACATTGTGATAAGTGTGGTTATGTACCTCTTGATGAGAGTGAACTTCCGCTTTTACTTCCTGAGGTAGACAGTTATATGCCTACTGACAACGGAGAGTCACCACTTGCCGCAATGACAGACTGGGTAAACACAACATGCCCTTGCTGTGGAGGTCCTGCAAAGAGAGAGACAGATACAATGCCACAGTGGGCAGGTTCATCATGGTATTTCTTAAGATACACAGACCCTGATAATACAGAGGCACTTGCAAGTCCTGAGGCACTTAAATATTGGCTTCCTGTTGATTGGTACAACGGTGGTATGGAGCATACAACACTCCATCTTCTCTATTCACGTTTTTGGCATAAATTCCTTTATGATGAGGGAGTTGTACCTACTCCGGAACCATATCAGAAGAGAACTTCACATGGTATGATTCTCGGTGAAAACGGCGAAAAGATGAGTAAATCACGCGGAAATGTTATAAATCCTGATGATATTGTAAGAGAGTATGGTGCAGATACACTTCGTACTTATGAGATGTTTATCGGAGCATTCGACCTTAGTGCATCATGGTCTGACGATGGTGTAAAAGGATGCCGCCGTTTCCTTGACAGAGTATGGAAACTTCAGACAATGCTTGACAAGAGCAATGAGGGATATTCAAAAGACATTGAGACAAAAATGCATCAGACAATAAAGAAAGTAAGCAGTGACTTTGAAAATCTTAAATATAACACTGCGATTGCTGCAATGATGGCACTTATAAATGATTTTTATAAGAAAAACAGTATTACACTTGGTGAGTATAAGACACTCATAACACTTCTCAATCCTGTTGCACCGCATATTACAGAGGAAATCTGGGAGATAATAGGTGGAAATGGAAGACTTTATGAGCAGTCATGGCCTGAGTACGAAGAGGCAAAAACCGTTGAGTCAACTGTAGAGATAGCAGTTCAGATAAACGGAAAGACAAAGGTTACACTTTCAATCGGAAAAGATGATGCTAAAGATGATGTTCTTGTGAGAGCAAAAGAAGCACTTGGGGACAGACTTGACGGAAAGAATATCATAAAAGAAATTTACGTTCCGGGAAGAATTGTAAATATTGTAGCAAAATGATAATGCAAAAAAGTCATTGAAATGACATATTAGCCATTTATTATAAGCACATGGCAGAAAACATAAGATATCTGATGTAATATCGGTCATAAATTAAGCACGAGTCGAGAAAAAATGTGGTATGTTCTAACTGCATCCGGCTCGTGTATTTTAAGTAAAGGGATAGGGAAAAAGTATTATTATGAGATTTATAAAAAAATATTTTTGTTTGGCAGTAATTTGTTTCGCATTGGGCTTTGCAGGGTACAGTTTCAACAGTTTATCTGTATCGGCAGAAGATGATGCGGCATTCAGTACGCCGGAACCTTCGGCTACGGCAGCACCAAGTGAGACAGCACAGCCGTCTGAGACATTGCAGCCGAGTGAAACTGAGGAGCCGGAACCTACTAAACTTCCGCCGCTTGTAAGTTATGAAAAAACAAAGAAGAAACTTCAGTTAAAGTATGATGACAGATATACTTTTTCAAAGGAAGTAAGAAGAGTTGAGACTGAAAGTGTGACATCAACAAAGGTTAAAACAGGAAAAAAAGATACAAAAGTTATAAGTGTTGCTAACAGCAATAAAAAGAAAGTTTTTGCTGTTGGTTGTGGAAAAGCAGTTGTTGAGCTTGTTGACGGAACTACATATGGCATAAATGTAAAGCCGGCAAAGATAAGTCTTTTATTACTTGTGGGACAGAGTAATATGGAGGGAAGCCACAGTGACGATAAGTCAAAGGCTGAATATACAAACAACACGATATTAAATTATGCCGGAAAAGTATACAGCACATATGGACCTTCATGCAGAAGCCATTATGCAAATGTCGGAAACTGGTCAACAGCTTCTTCACCTCTTTCAGTGAAAAATGCATCCAAGTTTGTACCTAATACACTTACAGACAACAGTTCACAAAATCAGTGGTGCAGGACAAACAATCTTACTGCAACTGCAACAGCTTCCGGAAAGTCAGGCATAGACAGTGCTTTGGCTGATCAGTGGGTCAAAAAGCTTAAAGAGAAAGTCTGGGTTGTGAATGCGGCACATGGAGGAAGTTCAATTACAACATGGCTTCCTAAGAAAGGTGCCGATAATAACTTCTGGCAGGCAGTTGCGTTATACAAGGCATGTGAGAGAACCTTAAACAAAGAGATAAAAGCCGGACATTATACGTTGAGCCATAAAGGATACTTTTGGCTTCAGGGTGAACAGGATTTCAAGATGAATGCGGGAGATTATCTCAATTACTTTATTAAAATGCATAGAGCATTTAAAACACAGCTTAGAGGAAGCAAGGCTGCCAGTTATAAGTATGTTCATAAAAGTCTTGAGTTTGCAGGAATATTGATGGTAAGGTCACATAGAAAACCTACTTCACTTGCAGACCTTGAACTTACAGGACCTAGAAAAGCTCAGTATTATATGTGCAATTCAAGTAAAAATGCATATAAAGACATATTCCTTGCAAGCCAGTTGTCGGAAGTATGGCTTAAAAACAGTTCAGTAAAAAGTTATTTTAAAAATAAATATGGCACGGATGCAAAATATACACAGCAGAATAAAACAAGAAAAGGCTCATTAAAACTGCCAACATCTCTCAGTCAGATTCACAGTACGATACATTACACACAGCTTGCGTACAATGAACTCGGAAGAGATGCGGCAAACAACATATGTTATGCTTTAGGATATGCGAGCAGACCGTCGGCAACAACAAAAATTAAGGTTGTTGGAAAAGACGGATATAAAGACATAAGTTCAATAAACAGAACAGCCGTTAAAAATATGAATGTTGTTGTAAAGGTATTCCCGGCATGGAAGTCAAAGAAACTTGCCATTCAGAGGAAACATGAAGTAATATCATATGACAAATGGAAAGTAAAATTTAAAGAAAATAAAGTCTTTAACGCTAAACTTTTGTTTTCAGTAGGAAAAACAAAAAAGAAATTTACGGTATATTCAAAAAATTCAACAGCACCAATAAAGGAACTTTATGCTGATGAAGATGGTGTAAAGATAAGCTGGAAAGCAAATTCCTATACATCTTACTGTAATGTTTACAGGAGAGAGAAAGGAACTAAAAAGTGGTCATATATTGCAAGGCTTGATAAGAAGACAGCTCAGTCATATAATGACATTTTCGCAGAGTCGGGCAAGACATATGAATATGCGGTAACGGCATATGATGCGGACGGAAACGGTGGCGAGAAAGTTATCGGAGAAGTTACAACATTATTATAATATAATAGAATAAAAATTATAAAAAAATTAGCACTCTTTTAAAAAGAGTGCTAATTTTGTCTTGACATTTTTTGATACCCGTATTATTATACTCATTGTGAGAATTGTTAGCAGTCTATAATGATGATTGCTAACTGAATTTAAATATGTAAATGATAGTCCTTTAAAGACAGTGACAAAAGGGACAGATAATATTTTAAAGATTATGTGAGTAAAGGAGAGATTTTATTATGCAGAGCAGAAAAGGCAGTTTATCAATTGAATCAGAAAATATGTTTCCGATTATAAAGAAATGGCTTTATTCAGACCATGATATTTTCATTCGTGAGCTTGTTTCAAACGGATGTGATGCCATCACAAAACTTAAAAAACTTGATATTATGGGAGAGTATACAATACCTGATGATTATAAGGCAAGTATTCAGGTCGTTGTTGATACTGAAGGAAAGAGCATTTCATTTACAGATACGGGTCTTGGTATGACAGAGGATGAAGTTGATGAATACATAAATCAGGTTGCATTCTCAGGAGCTACTGATTTCCTTGAAAAATATAAGGATAAGGCAAATGAAGAGCAGATTATCGGACACTTTGGTCTTGGATTTTATTCTGCATTTATGGTAGCTGACAGAGTTACAATAGATACATTATCATGGAAAGAGGGTGCGACACCTGTACGCTGGGAGTCAGAAGGCGGTATCAATTTCGAGATGTCAGAAGGTGACAAATCAGAGGTTGGAACAACTATTACACTTTATCTATCAGAGGACAGTCTTGAATTTGCAAATGAGTACCGTGTAAGAGAAGTTCTTACAAAATATTGTTCATTTATGCCTGTAGAGATATTCCTTTCAAAAGAAGGAGCCGAGCAGGAATATGAGACAATAGATAAAGAAGAACTCCGTGAAGATGATGTTGTAGTTGAAAACATTGTTGAGGAAGCAAAGACAGAAGAGAGAGAAAATGAAAACGGAGAAAAAGAGGTTGTCGAAGTATCTCCGCGCAAGGAAAAGGTCAAGATTAACAAGAGACCTGTTTCAATCAGTACAACAACACCGCTTTGGATGAAACATCCAAACGATTGTACAGATGATGAATACAAGGAATTTTACAGATCGGTCTTCAATGACTACAAAGAGCCTCTTTTCTGGATTCATTTGAATATGGATTATCCGTTTAATCTTAAAGGAATTTTATATTTCCCTAAGGTTAATACAGAGTATGATAATCTTGAGGGGGTTATAAAACTTTACAACAATCAGGTATTTATAGCTGACAACATTAAGGAAGTAATTCCGGAATTTTTAATGCTTCTTAAAGGAGTTATTGACTGTCCTGACCTTCCACTTAATGTTTCAAGAAGTGCATTACAGAATGACGGATTTGTAAAGAAAATTTCTGACTATATTACAAAGAAGGTTGCTGACAAGCTTTCAGGAATGTATAAAGTTGACAAAGAAAATTATGAGAAATATTGGGAAGATATAAGTCCATTTATAAAATACGGCTGTTTAAAAGATGACAAATTCAGAGAGAAGATGTCAGATTATATCATATTCAAGGACTTAAATGACAAGTATATTACATTGCCTGAATATGTTGACGCTGTTAAAGCAGACGAAGATGGGGATGCCAAGACAGAGGATGCAGATAAAGAGAATGCTCAGGAAAATAAGGACGGTGACAAAGAGGAAGAACCGACAACAGTTTACTATGTAACTGATATGCAGCAGCAGAGCCAGTATGTCAACATGTTTAAGGAACAGAATATAAATGCCGTTATATTAAGCCATAATATTGACCAGGCATTTATATCACAGCTTGAACAGGGTGATTTAAAGGTAAGCTTTAAGCGTATAGATGCAGGACTTAACGATACAATGAAAGATGATGCTGACGAGGAGACACTCAAGAAAGAAACTGAGGAACTTAGCGAAATCTTTAAGAAAGCACTTGGAAAAGATAAGCTTGAAGTCAAAGTTGAGAAGCTTAAAAATGAAAGTGTATCATCAATGCTTACACTTTCAGAGGAAACACGCCGTATGCAGGATATGATGAAGATGTACAGTGCAGGCGGAATGGGAATGGATATGTTTGGAGACTCAGAGACACTTGTGCTCAACTCTTCAAATAAACTTGTGCAGTACATTCTTAATAATAAGGAAGCAGAAAATGTTGATATGTTCTGTAAACAGCTTTATGACCTTGCAGTGCTCGCAAATCATCCCCTTAAAGCAGAGGAAATGACTGAGTTCGTGAACAGAAGTAATGAGATTATGCTTCTGCTTGCTAAATAAAGAATTTTAAATTGTGAAAGTTTTGTGACTTATTGATAGAATAACAAGCTTAAATAAACACTTTTTGTGTGTTTTTGATAAAAATGACCAACAGTCAAATTTGATATTGACTGTTGGTCATTTTTGCTGTACTATATGGATTATAGAAATGACCATCGGTCAGTTGATGATGAAAATGGTCAACAAAAAAGTCTGTTCAAACGTCAATTAAGATTTAAAGATTTGGCGGAGATTTCAGACAGGAATGAAGAAAGGAAGAGAAAAAATGTTAGGAAAATGGATAACAAGACATAAGAATATCATCTTGATTATTGCGTTTGCATTGCTTATACCGTCTGTATTCGGATATGTAAGCACACGAGTAAACTATGATGTATTATCTTATCTTCCGAATACTCTTGAAACAGTATCGGGTCAGGATACACTTGTTGATGAATTTGGCATGGGTGCCTTTTCTATGGTTGTTGTTGAGGATATGACGAACAAACAGGCAGCAGCACTTGAGAAAAAGATTGAGGGCATTGAACATGTAAAAGATGTACTTTGGTACGATGATATGCTTGATATAAGCGTACCGACAGAGATGCTTCCTAAGAATCTTGAAGAAGCATTTTTTAATGGAAATGCAACTATGATGATAGCATTGTTTGATGATACTACATCAGCAGATGATACGATGGATGCCATCACAAATATTCGTAAGACAGTTGGAAAAGATGTCTATGCGAGTGGAATGTCAGGTGTCGTTACAGATATTAAGAACCTTGCCTTAAAGGAGATGCCTGTATATGTTGCAATAGCAGCAGCATTATCACTTCTGGTTCTTCTTATCACAATGGACTCGTTCCTTACACCGGTTATATTCCTTACAAATATAGGAATGGCAATAGTATTCAACCTTGGAAGTAACATCTTCCTCGGAGAGATTTCATATATCACGCAGGCACTTGCAGCGGTGTTACAGTTAGCGGTTACGATGGATTACTCGATATTCCTTCTTGAAAGTTATGAAGCGAATAAAAAGAGATTTCCTGATGATAAAAAGAGAGCTATGGCACATGCCATATCAAACACATTCAAATCGGTATCAAGCAGTTCGGTTACAACAATCGCCGGTTTCGTAGCACTCTGTTTCATGACATTCAAACTCGGTGCCAATATCGGTATCGTAATGTCAAAGGGTGTTGTAATAGGTGTTATCACTTGTGTAACTGTTCTTCCGGCGATGATTCTTACATTTGACAAGGCAATTGAAAAGACAACACACAAGGCTTTGATACCACCGCTTACAAAAGTTTCAGATTTTATTGTAAAGCATTATAAAGTTGCTATTGTAATTTTCCTTGTTTTACTCGGACCTGCAGTATACGGAAACAGCAACTACAAGATTTACTACAATATTGACCAGGGACTTCCAAAGAATATCCCTAGTGCGATAGCAAATGATAAACTTAAAGAACATTTCAATATGAGTAATGTTCATATGGTTCTTTTGAAAGACGGTCTTAGTGCAAAAGAAAAGAACCAGATGATAAAGAAGATAGAAAAGGTTGACGGTGTCAAATGGGTAATAGGTCTTAATTCCCTTGTTGGACCAAACTTCCCTGACAGTATGATACCTGAGGATGTAAAGAGCATGTTAAAGACTGATAATTATGAATTGCAGTTTGTATGCTCGGATTACAGTTCGGCAACTGATGAAGTAAATGCACAGCTTGACGAAATGCAGAAAATTGTAAAGGGATACCAGAAAGACGCTATGGTAATCGGTGAAGCTCCTCTTATGAAGGATCTTCAAGATACAACAGACGTAGATTTAAAGACGGTAAATTATATATCTATAGCAGCTATTTTTGTAATTATCCTTGTAACATTTAAATCCATTTCAATACCGATTATTCTTGTATCCGTAATCGAATTTGCGATTGCATGTAACATGGCAGTTCCATACTATACAAATACTTCACTGGCATTTGTTGCAAGTATTGTTATCGGAACAATTCAGCTTGGTGCGACAGTCGATTATGCGATACTTATGACAAACAGGTATCATAAAGAGCGAACAGTAAACGGATGCAATAAGAAAGATGCGATAAGAATTGCACATGAAACTTCAATGAAATCAATACTTACAAGTGGTTTCTGTTTCTTTGCCGCAACATTCGGAGTAACAGCATACTCTGCAATTGATATGATAAGTGCAATATGTAACCTTCTCTCAAGAGGTGCGATAATAAGCATGATAGTTGTTATTTGTATACTTCCGGCAATGCTTTGGATATTTGATCCTATCATTATAAGAAGTTCATGGGATATGATAAAAGCGGGAGTAGCACATAAAGACGCAGAAAAGAAGTTGGAAGCAAAATAAAAAGATTAGTATAAAATTCGTGAATTTATAGAATGATATAGGAGGCAGTAAAATGAGAAAAAATATTAAAAAAGTTGCCAAAATTGGTGTCTCAGGACTTTTAGCAGCGGGGCTGCTTGTAGGAAGTGTAGAATACGCATCTCATATGTTTGTTATGACAAACAAGGCAGTTGCTAAACAGGTAAATAAAGTGACGGAAGAAGTTAAGACAAATTCTAAGTCAGGACTTGATTCAGAAGATGTTTCAAAACAGGAAACAGTTTATGCAACACTTGATGCAAATGGTAATAAAACAGACGTTATCGTATCTGACTGGCTTAAAAATGCAGCAGATAAGGGAGAAGTAAAAGATGCTTCAGACCTTACAGATATAACAAATACAAAAGGTGATGAAAAGTTCACACAGGATGGGGAGTCACTTAACTGGAATACAGAAAGTGATGATATTTATTATCAGGGAAAAACTGATAAGGAAATGCCTGTCGGAATGTCAATAACATATAAACTTGACGGAAAAGAGATTGCAGCAGATGAACTTGCAGGAAAAAGCGGAAAGCTTGAAATGAAGATAAAATATACAAATACTTCAAAGAGCAAGGAAAAAGTTGGCGGGAAAAATGTTGATATATACACACCATTTGTTATGGTAACAGGAATGATTCTTCCGGTTGACAACTTTAAGAATGTAACTATTGACAACGGAAGTATCGTATCAGAAGGTGACAACAATATAATCATGGCATACGGAATGCCGGGACTTTCAGAGAGTCTTGACCTTGACAATCTTGATTTGGGTGATGATGTTGACATCGACCTTAGCAAAATCAACGATAAAGTTACAGATACAGTTACTATCAAAGCAGATGTTACAGACTTTGAGATGAAATCAACTTACACCGTTGCAAGTTCGGAATTTTTCTCAGACATGGATATGGATGATATAGGAAGCACTGACGACCTTACAGATAAGCTTGATGACCTTACAGATGCAACACAGGAACTTATAGACGGTTCAGATAAACTCAGCTCAAACCTGGACAAACTCGACAGCAAGTTTGGTGACTATTCAGACGGAATGGACACACTTAAGGACGGCGTAAGTTCAGCGAAGAGTGGTACAAACACACTTAAAAACGGTATAGTAACATATACAAGCGGAACAGATAAACTTCTGGATGGAGTTGTTACTTATGTCGAGGGAACAAAGACATTTGGAAAGAGTGTAAAAAAATATTCAGCAAATACAAAGAAAGTTGTTGATGCAGTAGGAAAACTCCAAAAAACTGGTACGTCAAAACTTGCCAAGGGTTCAGACAGCTTTAACACAAATCTTGATACTTACGTTAAGACAGTAAATGCATCACTTAACAGTGTTGATACGCTTGCACAGGGAATAGAGACACTTCATTCGGGAGTAGTAGCTTTACAGACCGGAGTAACAGGTGATGAAGGCTTAAAAGCAGGAGTTAAACAGCTTAAGGCAGGAGTAAGCTCACTGCAGACAGGTATAACAGGCGAAACAGGAATTAAGGCAGGAGTAAAGAGCATAAATGAAGGTGCTAAAAACATCGCTGTAAGTGATGAGCAGGTAAACACAATGCTTGCTGAACTTGAAACGCTTAAAGCAGGTGTTGAATCAGAGACAGACAGAGCTAAGATTGAAGCAATCGAAAAATATGTAAAGGCTTCTCAGACAGTTGGAAATGCAATAGAAAGCTCAACATCAGATTCTTCGGCACTTGTTCAGGGACTTGATTCAGTATCAGCAGGTCTTACATCTGTTGACACTGGTCTTGACGGATTAGATGGTGGTCTTGACCAGGTAAGTGCAGGACTTGCACAGATGGAAACAAGTACAGACACATCAGCTGAAGATTCACCACTCAACGGAATAAGTGACAAACTTAAACAGCTTAAAGAGGCAGGAACAATGCTCTCAACAGCATATAAAGAGGAACTTAATCCTAGTGTTTCAAAGCTTGATGAAAGTGTACAGAAGATGTACAAAGCTGGTTCAAAGCTTACATCAAACAACAAGAAACTTGACAATGCGGCAGATAAACTTATCAAGAATGAAAAGACAATTAAGAAAAATTCTAAGAAAGTTACAGGAAGCAGCAATAAGTTAAGAAACGGTGCAAAGTCACTTGCTTCAGGAGCAACAAAACTTTTCAGCGGAGTTTCAACTCTTGTATCAAAGACAGGAGATGTATCAGATGCTATAGGAAAGCTTGCTGATGGTGCAGGAGACCTTAAAGACGGTGTTGTTGAGTTCAACGAAGAGGGAATTGAAAAGCTTACAGGAACAGTAAATGATGTTATCGATTCAGGTGATGATTTCAGAGACAGACTTGACAAGATTGTAAAGGCATCAAATAATTACAAGAGTTTTTCAAAAATTTCAGATGGTATGGACGGAAGTGTTAAATTTGTAATGTCTACAGCATCAATAGAGAAAGATGATGATAAATAATCAATTTATAGCTGAAAAATAGTAAGTTGTGGAGCCATACATCGGGGAGATGTAAATCTTGATGTGTGGCTCTATATGGTTGAAATCAGAGGTGATGCAGATGAGTAAAGTAGAAGAGAAAAAGAAAAACAAACAGGAGGCATTGCTTGCATCAGCGTTTAAGCTGTTTACGGAAAAAGGAATCAATAATACGTCTATTTCAGAGATAGTTAAAAATGCAAAGATGGCTAAGGGAACATTTTATCTTTATTTTAAAGATAAGTATGATATAAGGGACAGACTTATAACACACAAGGCAGACAGGCTTTTTGAAATTGCGTATGAGGAACTTGAAAAAAGTGAATATGATACACTTGAGGACTGCATATTGTTTATTGTAGACAATATTGTGAATCAGTTGAGCAAAAACCAGTCACTTATGAAATTTATATCGAAAAATCTCAGCTGGTCGCTTTTTTCAAACGTAAGGATAGGGCAGCTTGACAATAAAAGCTGCATGGATATATTTGACGGAATAATAGAAGACTCAGGGAGAAACTTTAGAAATATCGATACAATGATATTTATGATTGTGGAGCTTGTAAACTCGACATGTTATAATGCAATATTATATGCATCACCGGTTTCACTTGAACAGTTAAAACCTGATCTGCACAAATGTATATGTGGAATTATGAGACAATTTGAGGTATAATATAAAAAGCAGAAAATGCTTTACTTTTAAATTGAATGGTGATAGCCTAAATATATTGGGCAGAGGAAAGTGGTTTTATGGAGTGTAAAAGCAAATGGGAAATTGCATGACGGATTTAGTGAATAAACTGGCAGTAAATAACAGTTTATCAAAAGGGGAGCTGGAAGAACTTTTAAAATTCAGAAATAAAGAAACGGCAGATTATCTGTTTGAAAAAGCTTTGATGGCAAAAGAAAAGCTGTATGGCAAAAAAATATATGTAAGAGGAATAGTAGAACTTACAAATTATTGTAAAAATAATTGTTATTATTGTGGACTTAGAAGAGACAATATATTTATACCGAGATATAGACTGGACGAGAAAGACTTGCTTCAATTCTGTGAAAAAGGATATGGCAAAGGTGTCCGGTCTTTTATGCTTGTTGGGGGAGATGACTATAATTTCACGGAAAGCAGGGTCGCAGATATGGTTGCCATGCTGAGGGAGAAATTTAGTGACTGCTCCGTAGGGCTTGCACTGGGACAGAGAAGCGAAAGTACATACAGAACATGGTTTGAAGCGGGGGCATCGAGATATGAATTAAGTCACGAAACCGCATCGGACAGTCATTTTAAAAAGATACATCCGCCTGAGATGTCACTCCTGACCAGAAAGCAGTCATTATGGGAATTAAAAATGATAGGTTATCAGGTTGGAAGCGGATTTATGGTTGGAACACCTTATCAGATGGTAGCAGATGTTGTTGAAGATTTGTTGTTCTTAAAAAAACTCGACCCCCAAATAGTACATATAGTTCCTTTTATGCCGACGGCGTATACAAGGTTTGAGCATGAGAGAAGCGGAAACGGTGATATGACGCTTTATCTTATGGCAATTGCAAGGCTTATGCTGCCAAGGGCGATGATTACGGCTGATACGATACTTGATAATGTTTTACAGGATGGAAGAAAAAAATCATTTTCGGCAGGAGCGGGAGAAGTAAATGTCGAGCTTTGCAGTGATGATATAAAAGAATATTACAATGTATACAATAAGAGGATAAATTTGAAAAATACTGCCGGTGACGATGTCAGCAGAATAACGCAGAAAATATTGAAAAGTGGTTTTGAGCCGGGAAAGGATAAAGGCGATTATAAGCCGGTACCGGAGGAGGAAAGATTGTATGGCAGGATACATCGTATTATGCGACCATAACATCGGATGGCAGGAAATATTTCAGGAAAAGCTTGCACAAACGGGGATAGATACCGTTTCAATAGAAAATATAAGTGAGATTGATTCTCATTTTGATAATTCGAGATTTACAAATATAATTGTGTGTTCGCTTATAGAGTTAAAGGAATACATAGAGAAATATGAGATACAGAAAAAGATTGTAAAAAGCATATTTGAGAAAGCGGATGTGTTTGTTATAACCGACGAGAAAAATGATGATGATGAGATAAGAGCATTTAGAGCAGGATGTGTCGATTTTCAGAGCCGTGAGCGTAATATGGATGTTATATTGCAGCGTCTTATTTCACATGCTGAAAAAAAGGTGATGCGTGAGAAAACAATAATAAATATTAAAGAAATGGTTGTGGAATATAAAGATATTTCTGTAGGAATAAAAGATAACGAGGCAAAGCTGCTTGAGCTGCTGTTAAATTCAGATGATGAATTTGTAAGCATTGAAAAAATATGCAGAAATTTGTGGAACAGATCAGATAATATAACGAGAGTAAACCTTTCAAGCCTTATTTACAGGCTGAGAAAGAAAATGCCTGATGGCGGTAAATGCATAAAGAGTATTTACGGAAAAGGATATTATTTGTCGAAAAATGAGATACAAATGTGCGTATAAATTATATAAGATGGTTGACCCCGGTACATTAAATGGCTGATAATTAAATAGGGCAGATTTTTTTGTTGCATTTAGAAACGGAGGAAACATGTATGGAATTTGTATTAAAAGAAGAGATGGAAGAATACGGCAGTTTCAATCATGAAAAGATACTGTTGGTGGATGATAACGATACAAATATTTTTGTTGTAAAAACCATACTTGAAGACAGAGGGTTGATTGTTGATACTGCATTATGTGGAAGAGAGGGGATAGAAAGATACAGGGCATCAAAAGAATTAGAGTATAAAATTATTTTTTTAGATATAAATATGTATGACATAGATGGATATGAAGTATCAAAAGAAATAAGAATGTCGGACAGAGAGGATGCTGCCAAAATACCTGTTTATGCTTTGTCGGCAAATATTTTCGCAAAGGACAGAATTAAGGCAAAAGAGTCCGGCATGAACGGTTATGTGACAAAACCGATTATATATAAGACATTGTTTGGGCTTATAAGAGAAATTATTGAAAAAGATAAAGGCAGTACTAAAAAAGAAAGTCCGGTACAGAAACTAACGACGGATAAAACTATAGGCAGACGGGAAGAGAAAACAATTTCAGAGAGTAATTTATTGGAAAATATAGGAGGACATTTTATTTTTAATGCACTTAATACAATAAAAGGTTCGGTGATTATGAAGTCTGAAAATTCATGTTCACTCATAAATGACCTTTCTGTTTATATGCAATACAGATTTAAGACACTGGCAGGAGAGGTTACATCAAATGTAAGTAAGGAATTATTTTATTTAGAAGCGTATCTGAGACTTGAGAAAGCAAGATTTTCTTATATCAATTACGAGATAAATATATTTGATGAGGAAGCGAAAGAGCTGAGTCTGCCTGCTATGTCGCTTATATTTCTGGCAGAAAATGCCATTCATCACGGATTGCTCGAAAAAGAGTATGATATGTGTGAAAAAGCATTGGTAAACGTATGTATTGTAAGAAAGAAAAATGAAACTGTAATCTGTATTGAGGACAACGGTCTTGGATTTGATAATGAGGCAGTGGAATTTTCAACAGAATTTGGCGGTATTAGTTATATAGCGGATATTTTTAAAGAAATATGTAATGGAGAGCTTGAAATAGACAGCGAGAGAGACAAAGGGACAAAAGTTATACTACACTTGACTAGTTGGAGGAAGATTGATGAGAACGATTGTGGTAGATGACGAGAAGATGGCACTTGTTGCATTTATGGAAGAAGCAAAAAATATCAAAGAATTAGACATTGCAGGAGTTTTTGACAATGCAAAAGAAGCGGTTGAATTTATAAAAGATAACGATGTTGAACTTGCAATACTTGATGTGAAAATGAAAGGCATTGACGGGATAAATCTTGGAAGTATTTTTAGAGATATAAATCCTGATATTATGCTCATTTATATAACAGGGTATGAAAAATATGCGTATGAGGCAATAAAATTGCATGCGGCGGCATACCTTGTAAAACCTTTTTCAAGTGAACAGCTTGAATATGCCGTAGAATCGGCAAGATTACTTTCAAAAAGAAGAAAAAGCAGAATTTATGTGAGAACCTTCGGGCATTTTGATATTTTTGTAAATGAAAATCCTGTTATGTTTAAGAGCAATAAAGCAAAAGAACTGCTGGCACTGCTTGTAGACAGACGTGGAGGAACCGTCACAACGGATCAGATTATCGGAACATTGTGGGAGGAAAGACCCAATGACTCTTACACACAAAATTTGTGCAGCAAGATTGGAAAAACGCTCGAAAAAGAACTCAAAGAAAATGATATAGGAGACATACTTGTATCATCGAGAGGTATAAAGAGGGTAAATACAGCACTTTTTGACTGTGACCTTTATGATCTGCTTGACGGAGATGAGAGGGCAGCAGAAAAATTTTTAGGAGAATATATGCTTGATTACAGCTGGGCGGAAGCCAGAATGGCACTTCTTGCAAAATATATTTAGTTAAATTCCATTTCAATTCCTTTTTAAATACATAAGCATTCCCTTTTCGTATGTATAATTATATGTGAATGCAAAAAACATTACTTTTATATTTAATAGTGTGGGTAGAGTTTTTTAACAAAGTGGGTAGAGGAAAAGTATATCGAAAAGGAGAGAATAATGAAAGATACGCAGTTAAAAGTAATTATAGCAGACAGTAATGTACAGGATAGGGAAAGCAAACAGCTTTCAATGGAATCAAAAGGAATGGAAGTGATATTGTCGACAGGTGATGGTAACAAGGTTCTTAGAGCAGTTAGTGATGGAAAGGCAGATGTTATTGTGATGGATATGATACTGTCAGGGTTAGACGGCATTGGAATATTAGAAGAATGTTCCAATATGTCAGGTAGAAAGCCGATTTTCATTATTCAGACAGCATTGAGAATGGAAAATCTTGTTGAGCAGGCAATAAAATACGGTGCTGATTATTATATGATGAAGCCTGTATCTAATCAGATGCTTATAGCAAGGGTTTTGCAGCTTGTGAATAAGAGATATATCAGAGAAAACGGGCATTTATCAAGAGGCAGTTTGTTAAAAAATGTAAAAGAGTATGAGGCGGTAAAATCATCCGATGATGTCCGAACCGTAAATCTTGAAGTGGATGTGACAAATCTTTTGTTAGAGATTGGTATTCCGGCTCACATTAAAGGATACCAGTATATCAGAGAGGGGATAATGCTTGCATTTTATGATAAGAATATGCTGCATTTCATAACAAAGTGTTTATATCCGGCGATAGCTAAGAAATATAATACAACATCAAGCAGTGTCGAGAGAACGATAAGACATGCAATAGAAGTTGCATTCAGGAGGGGAAACAGAGAGATGCTGGAGGAAATATTTATCACAATCAATTCAAAGAAAAGCAAGCCGACAAATTCAGAATTTATAGCACTGCTCACTGATAAATTGAGATTGGAGTATTGTGCATGCAATGCATCTTAATTCTAAATAAATATACATATAATATGTATATTTAAAGACTGTAAACTTGACTATACCTACTATTTTGATGTAAAATGGTGAGAAAAAGTGAATGGAGGTGCCATAATGGATAATGAATCTATGATGGCTTTAAGTAAACAGCTTGAAGTTGAGTTTGACAGCCTGGTTGAAAATTGTTTGGTTTCAGGAGCCATAGATCTGAACTTATATCAGGAATATGATGTAAAAAGAGGTCTTAGAGACAGTTCCGGAAAAGGTGTATTGACGGGACTTACGGAGATTTCGGACGTTACCGGTTATGATGTTGTAAATGGTGTTAAGGAGCCGGCAGATGGAAAACTTTTTTATCAGGGATATGATGTTAAGAATCTTGTAGGTTACGGCATTAAAAAGAAATTTGCATTTGAGGAGACTACATATCTTCTTTTATTTGGAAAGCTTCCTACAGCAGAGCAGTTGGAAGTGTTTATAGAGATTGTAGGCAGTCTTCAGGAATTGTCAGGACAGTTTGTAAGAGATGTTATCATGAAAGCACCTAGTGCAAATCTTATGAATGGTCTTCAGAAGAGTGTTCTTACACTATATTCTTATGACAGTAATCCGGATGATATTTCGATACCAAATGTATTAAGACAGTCACTTCAGCTTATTGCGAAACTTCCATTGATTGCAGTATACAATTATCATGCATACAGACATTTCAATTTCCTTGAGAGTCTGGTTATCAAACCGCCTATAAAGGGATTATCAACTGCAGAAAACATTCTGCAGATGTTGAGACCGGATGGAAAGTATACAGAGCTTGAAGCGAGAGTTCTTGATGCAGCACTTGTTCTTCATGCAGAACACGGTGGTGGAAATAACTCAACATTTACAAACCATGTTGTAACATCATCAGGAACAGATACATATTCGGCAGTAGCCGCATCTATTGCATCACTTAAGGGTCCGCGTCATGGTGGAGCAAACTTAAAAGTTCAGCAGATGTTTGCTGATATAAAGGAAAAAGTTAGTGATACAAAGGATGATGCACAGATAGAGAGCTACTTGAAAAAAGTTCTTAAGGGTGAGGCATTTGACGGTTCAGGTCTTATTTATGGTATGGGACATGCCGTATACACAATATCAGATCCAAGAGAGCTTATTTTGAAAAGCTTTGCAGAAAAACTTGCCAAAGAAAAGGGTATGGAGGATGAGTTTTTGCTTCACGATTCAGTAGAGAGAATCGCAGCGGAACTTATCATGGCAAGAAGACATGTTATCAAACCTGTATGTGCAAATGTAGATTTTTACAGTGGTCTTATATATACAATGCTTGGAATACCGGAAGAATTATTTACACCGTTATTTGCACTTTCAAGAATTGCAGGCTGGAGTGCACACAGACTTGAAGAGCTTGTAAATAAAGAAAAGATTATAAGACCTGCATACAAATATGTCGGTCATCATAAAGAGTATGTTGAGTTGGAAGAGAGAAAATAGCTTTGGAAAACTTTAAATAAAAAGTTTTAATTTATAAAAAACACAGAATAAACACAGAATCATCACTTTTTGTTAAAAATCTTTATATAGAATAACTGTATCAGGAACAGAAAGGCAGGGATTTTATATGAAAAAAAGATTTTTAGCTGTAGTGATGGGGCTTGTGATTACTGTATCAATGATTACAGGATGCTCAGAAAAAAACAGTTCAGACAGCAGTTCTAATACTGCTTCATCCGATGCTGCATCATCTTCAAATTCAGATAATTCAAACAGTTATACAAGTGCAGAAGTAAGCGAATATACTATATATGGAAAAGTTAAGAGCGTAAGCGATGACGGCAAAATTACTTATGAGGTTTTATCAAGAGATGAAAATCAACCACAGAAGCCGCATGGAAGTGGAGCACCTGATGCAAAAAACGGTGAAAAGCCGCAGAAGCCGCATGGAAGTGGAGCACCTGACGCAAAGAATGGTGAGAAGCCACAGAAGCCGCATGGAAGCGGAGCACCTGATGCAAAAGGTGGTATGCCAGGGTTTAAGAGCACAGGAGAAACTTCAACTGTTACGTTAGGTGATAATGTTATTGTTCAAAAGGCTGGAATGAATCAGGAAAAAACAGATGCATCAGTTTCAGATATAAAAAAAGGATGCATAATAGAAATTGCATTAGACGGAGATAATGTTTCCAAAGTGCTTATAAGAGAAGAGACAGGAAAAAATGCAAAAAACACTGATAAGGAAACTTCAGGCAGCGGAAATAGTACAAACTAGGCTGCATAGTATGAGATAAGAAAAAATTTGTTGGAGAAAAGCGTGATAGCGTTATATGCGAGAATATCCAAAAAAGATAAAAGAAAAAATTCGGTAAGCAATACTATCGAGAACCAGATGTTTCTTTTGAGAAGTTATGTCAGTGATAATGATTTATGTTCAGACAATGAAAGCATATGTGAATTTGTGGATGAAGGATTTAGCGGAACGGACAGGAAAAGACCGGCATTTATGAAAATGCTTGCATGTGTGGAACTTAAACAGGCACATATTGTCATAGTAAAAGATTTTTCAAGACTTAGCAGGGAACATCTGCTTGTATCAGAATTACGTGAAAAATACTTTCCTTTAAAACAGGTAAGATTTATAGCCATATTGGACAGTTACGACAGTGACAGCGCAGAGGATGCGGGCATTATACATCCGTTTAAAACATTATTTAACGAGTATTACTGCAGTGATATTTCAAGAAAGGTGAGAAGTGCACTTGAGGCAAAGAAAAATGCTGGTGAATATGCTGTTGCAAAACTTCCGTATGGTTATAAGGCGGAAAACGGGAAAATCGTGATAGACGAAAGAAAAGCGGAAGATATAAGAATGATGTATAAAATGAGATGTGACGGCATTACATATGAAAAGATTGCACATATATTTGATATGACTGTATCGATGGTGTGGAGAATACTTCATGAACCGTCATATCTCGGGTATCATGTCTGGCACAGATATGAAAATGAAATTGTTCTGCCTAAAAAAAGGACTAAACAATACCCGGAGCAGTGGAAGATAAGCAGAGACACAGAGAATGACATTGCTATAGTAGACAAAACAATGCTCTCAGAGGATATAATAAGATATTATGGAAAAAATCACAAAAGGAAGGAGCCAAGACATATTTTTCATGGACTTACAAAATGTATGATATGTAAAAAGGCACTTGTAACGGATAGGGCAAAAAAGGGATGGCTCTGCTGCAGAAACTGTACCGGAAGAGAAAAAAAGCTGATAAAAACCGAGAGGTTATATCAGCTTTTTTTTGACAGACTGGATATTTTTTTGACAGAGGAAACAAAAAGCAGTGGAAAAGAAAGTAATATTTGTGAGTACGTTAAAAAAAATCAAAATAATTTAAGTACGAATGTGGAAAGAGAAATGTTGCTGAATATATTTGTAAAGAAGATATTTGTCGGCGAGAACGAAAATATAGTTATATTTTGGCGTTTTAAGAGATGATGGGAGGCTTTTAGAGTGAAGGTAATAGTCAAATATTATGGAAGTCTTGACAGGGTGAGAGAGATTGACGAAAGTGTAAAAGTATCAGAACTGCTTGCACAGTATGCGATAGTTGACATTGCATATGAATTGCTTGATGAATTAAGAAATGTACCGGAGATAATTTATATTGAAGAGCCAAGGAGAGTTTATCCAACAAAGGCAGATAAATCAGATACCGGAAAAATGAATCAAATTTTAAAAAATGCCCCAAAAGATACACAGGAAAAAGTGGAGATTATGCAGAACCGCATAACTGAAAATGAGCTCAGCGGAAAAGGGGTTATAATGGGGATTATAGATTCGGGGGATTGTGTTAAGAAAAATATCGGAAACTTTAGAAATAACAGTTTTGGAAATATAAATAGAAAGGATGTGTACAGGGCTGCAATTTATATAAGACTTAGCAGAAAGGATAAAGAGAATACTGGCTTTTATAGTGAAAGCATTTACAGTCAGAGCAAAATAATAAATGAATATATAGAAAATTATAATAAAGTAAACGGGGACAGTATTTCGATTTGTGATATTTACATTGATGATGGGTACAGCGGTCAGAATTTTGACAGACCGGAGTTTAAAAGAATGATATATGATATAGAAGATAATTATATAAACTGCATAGTCGTAAAAGATTTATCAAGAATTGGCAGGGATTATATAGAGGTTGGCAGATTTCTGAAATATTATTTGAGAAAAAGAAAAATAAGACTTATATCAATTGCAGATGTTTATGACACTAAAAATGATACAGATATTTTTCAGACGCAGATGTATATTCAGATGAAAAGTATAATAAATGATGAATATTCGAGGGATATATCAGTGAAAGTTAGGTCACAGCTTTATGCAAGCATGAGAAAGGGAAATTATGTCGGGGCATTTGCTCCATATGGATATAAAAAATCATGCAAAGATAAGAATAAGCTTATACCTGACAAGGAAGTGACAGACACAATAAATGATATATTTTATTTGAGAAGTCAGGGATATTCACTTAAAAAGATTGCTGATTGTTTAAATGACAAAAAAGTTCTGACACCATTTGAACTTAGGAAAAAAAATAAAGAAAAATTTAGGACACCATTTCAAAAAAATACTGAATTATCGGAGAAAAAGAGAAAATGGTATCCGCAGACAGTAAGCAGAATACTGAGTAATGAAATATATGCAGGTGTTCTCTCTCAGGGAAAAAACAGAAAAATAAGTTATAAATTAGGAAAAACCGTGAAAGAGGACAGAGAAAAATGGGTTGTATGTGAAAAGAAAGAACTGGCTGTCGTAGAAAATGAATTGTATATGAAGGTAAATAAAAAATAGAGGTAAAATTGTTGTGAACAGATATTGTGCGGGCATATATGCAAGACTTTCGGTAAAAGGATGTGAAAAAAAGGCACAGTCGATAAAAAATCAGATTATGATATGTAAGGAGTATATCAGAGTAAATAATGATATAACGTTGAGTGAATGTTACAGTGATTACGGAAAAAGCGGAATGAATTTTGACAGACCGGAATTTAAAAGAATGTATAAAGATATTGCTGCGGGGAAGGTAAATTGCGTGATAGTAAAGGATTTATCCCGTTTTGGCAGAAACCACATTGATGTCGGAGAATATATCCAGAAGATATTTCCGGCTTTGGGGGTGCGTTTTATATCTGTAACTGACGGATATGACTCTCTCTATGATACATACGGGAGAAAGGAATTCAGTGTTAATTTAAAAAATCTTGTGAATGAACTTTATGCGGCGGATATATCAGTTAAAGTGAAAAATGCAAAAGAAATAAAGCGGAGGGAGGGAAATTATCTTGGCAGTGTCGCTCCCTATGGTTTTAAGATAGTCAGTGAAAACGGGATAAGAATTTTAAAAGAGGAAGAAAAATCTTATGAGGTGGTATGTTTTATAAGAAGAATGAAAAGGGAAGGAAAGAGCGTAAAAAAAATTGCAGAAATCCTTTATTATAAAAAAATAAATCCGCCGGGAGAATATTTAAAAAGCGGGAAAATTGTTGATATAAATGCAAAAAGATGGTGCGAAAGTTCAGTAAGAAAAATTTTGACAGATAAAAAAATTAACACAAGGGGGGATTGATTATTTTCATCCTGCATTCAGGGATGAAGACGGAAAAACAAGAATACTTTATCTGTGGAATCAAAACATTGACGGTGAGAGTGCAGAGGGCAGAGAACCTTTGGGATATGGGTACGGTGCACAGTATGACAGTTCTGACATAAACAGTGCACTGGATACGGGAAACCGTGGGTTTTCGGAAATGCTTGTACCGGCGAGTGACGGACTTAGCGGTCACGGAACAGCGGTAGCATCAATAGCGGCAGGAAGCAGAAACAGTCAGTCAGGTGGGATTGCATACGAAAGTGAAATCATAGCAGTTGCTCTTAAAAGAACAGGCGGAAGTGACGGGGGTTACACAAGAACAATCGATATTATGGAAGGAATTGATTATGCACTTAGAAAAGCCATAGAATTAAATATGCCGATTGTGATAAATCTGAGTTTTGGGACGAACGAAGGGGCTCACGATGGAAATACATTGTTTGAAAATTATATTACCGATATAAACGGAATTTGGAAAAATATAGTCGTGGTGGCTGCCGGAAACGAGGGGGACTCAAGGCATCATGTAAGAACAGATGTAAGCAGTAATATTAACAGGACAGAATTTGCGATAGGTGATAATGAGAAAAATATAAGGTTGTTTATATGGAAATATTTTCAGGATGAGTTTGAGATATATTTAAATACACCGTCAGGAAAACGGATAAATATTTCAAATGATGTTACAGTGAGTTCACAGAGGGAAAATATAGAGAGTGTTTTGGCTATGCCGACACCGTACACATCGAAACAGCTTGTGGAAGTGTCGATAAGACCGGGAAATAGCTTAGATTATGTGATTTCAGGTATATGGAGCATAGAATTTGCTGTTACGGGAACTATAAAATGCGGAATTGTGGATATGTGGCTTCCGACTATAGAAGCCATTGGATTGTCAACGGGCTTTTTAAGACCGTCACCTGATACAACCGTGACAATACCTGCCACGGCGAGAAAAGTGCTTTCTGTCGGTGCATTCAATCAGGATGCGGGCAGCATGGCACCGTTTTCAGGCAGAGGCTATACGGCGGACGGGCGGCTTGTACCGCTTATTGTGGCATATGGAGTTGATGTAACGGCAGCAGGATATGGCGGCGGATATGTTAGAAAAACAGGCACATCATTTGCGGCACCTAAAATATCGGGATATGCCGCATGCATAATGGAATGGGGGATTGTAAGAAGAAATGATGAGAATATGTACGGTGAAAAACTTATTGCGTATATGACAAGATACGCAGTCGGAATAGAGGGGGAGGAAATGCCGGGAATAAGACAGGGGTGGGGACTTATTTAGCTGTAAAAAAATGTAAATTAAGTAAATAAAATGTGAATTTTTTTTGTTAAGCAAAAAAACGCTCTCTATTATATTGCTTTTTTCGACCAATTGTATATAATTATTTATGTAGGTTAAATTCTGTACTGTGATATGGGTGTATTGATTTATCTGTGCATATATCAAAAGTGTTTTTGACACAATATCACATTATGGATTTAAGTAAATTTTAAGAAAAGAGGTTAAAAAGATGGCAAACATTGATTTAAGTAAGTATGGCATTACAGGAACTACAGAGATCGTGCACAACCCTTCTTATGAGACATTATATGAGGAAGAGACAAAAGCAGGTCTTGAAGGATATGAAGTTGGTCAGGAAAGTGAACTCGGTGCAGTTAACGTAATGACAGGTATTTATACAGGTCGTTCACCTAAAGACAAATACATCGTTGTTGATGAGAACTCAAAAGACACTGTATGGTGGACAACAGACGAGTACAAGAACGACAATCATCCAATGACAGAAGATACATGGGCAGTTGTTAAGGATATTGCTAAGAAAGAGCTTTGCAACAAGAAGCTTTTCGTAGTAGATGCTTTCTGTGGAGCAAATAAAGATACTCGTATGGCTATCCGTTTTATCGTTGAAGTTGCATGGCAGGCACATTTTGTTACTAACATGTTCATCAAACCTTCAGCAGAAGAACTTGAGAACTTTGAGCCTGATTTCGTAGTTTACAATGCATCAAAAGCAAAAGTTGAGAACTTTAAAGAGTTAGGACTTAATTCAGAGACTTGTGTAGCATTCAACATCACAAGCAAAGAACAGGTTATCATCAACACATGGTATGGCGGAGAGATGAAGAAAGGTATGTTCTCTATGATGAACTACTTCCTTCCACTTAACGGAATGGCTTCTATGCATTGTTCAGCAAATACTGACTTAAACGGTGAGAATACAGCAATCTTCTTTGGTCTTTCAGGAACAGGTAAGACAACACTCTCAACAGACCCTAAGAGACTTCTTATCGGTGATGATGAGCACGGCTGGGATGACAATGGAGTATTCAACTTTGAAGGTGGATGCTACGCTAAGGTTATCAACCTTGACAAAGAGTCAGAGCCTGACATTTACAATGCTATCAAGAGAAACGCTCTTCTTGAGAACGTTACACTTGACAAAGACGGAAAGATTGATTTCGATGACAAGAGTGTAACAGAGAACACTCGTGTATCTTACCCAATCGACCATATCAAAAACATTGTTCGTCCTATCTCTTCAGCACCGGCTGCAAAGAATGTTATCTTCCTTTCAGCAGATGCATTTGGAGTACTTCCTCCTGTATCTATCCTTACACCGGAGCAGACACAGTACTACTTCCTTTCAGGATTTACAGCTAAGCTTGCAGGTACAGAGCGTGGAATCACAGAGCCAACACCTACATTCTCTGCTTGCTTCGGACAGGCATTCCTTGAACTTCATCCAACAAAATATGCTGAGGAACTTGTTAAGAAGATGGAGAAGAGCGGAGCTAAGGCTTATCTTGTAAACACAGGATGGAACGGAACAGGAAAACGTATCTCTATCAAAGATACTCGTGGAATCATTGATGCTATCCTTAACGGAGACATCAACAATGCTCCAACAAAGACTATTCCTGTATTCAATTTTGAAGTACCAACAGAGCTTAATGGCGTAGACACAGGTATTCTCGATCCTCGTGACACATATGCAGATGTTTCTGAGTGGGAAAAGAAAGCTGATGATCTTGCAGACAGATTTATCAAAAACTTCGCTAAATACGAAGGAAACGATGCTGGCAAAGCTTTAGTAGCAGCAGGACCTCAGAAATAATTTAAAATTTAATTAAGCAGAAGAGTGACCCCATGGTTATATTTGACATAATATATAATCATGGGGTTAAACCTTTAAAGAGAAGTGTAAAACGTAAGATAAAAGGAGGTTGGTTAGAGTGTTAAAAAAACTTGACAAAATGAAAATTGGGCAGCGCTTAAAAGAATCTTTTAAACATGTAATTATAGACTTTATGATTTTATTGATTATCATAGTAATAGCTATGGTATATATAGTAAAAGATTACTCAAAAGTATTAGACAAATATGCTTATCCTCAGGGAGACATAGCAATGGCTATGAACTATGCGGCTGAAGTACGTTCTTCAACAAGAGGTACTGTTGGTTATGATTCTGATGAATACATAAATCAGATGAAAGAGCAGCATGAGGAAGCTATTAAGAATTTTGATGCAAAAATAGAAGATATTCGTACAACGATGGTCACAAAAGAGGGCAAAGAATGCATGAGTGCCATTGATAAAGCATGGAAAGAATACAAACAGATTGATGAAACTGTTATAGAAAAAGGAGCAACAACAGATGATGCACAGTCATTGGAGACACAGAAAATGATGTTTGATGAGTTGGCTCCAAAATATGAAGCTTTAGATAAGACTCTAAAGAATTTGATGTCAATTAATGTATCTAAAGGCAATACGGAAAGAGTTAAAATTGAGGTTGTGCTGATTGTACTCATAGTGATTATAGTTATTGTCTGCGTAATTGTAGCAGTTTACTCAACGAGGCTTGCAGTGAAGATATCAAATGGTATAGAAAAACCATTAAATGAGTTGGGTGAGAGATTCATTACTTTTGCCAAAGGCGATTTAGATTCGCCTATGCCTGTTGTCGAAACGGAAGATGAGATAGCGGAACTTGTCAAGAACGTAGAAGATATGGCAAAAAGGATACATATAATTATAGAAGATGCAGGAAGAATGTTGAATGAGATGGCAGAAGGAAATTTTGTTGTTTCAACTGAGTATGAAGAACAGTATACAGGAGCCTTTAATGCATTGCTTCTCGGAATGAGAAACATGAACCGTCAGATAGATTCAACTATGAAAGGTGTAAATGATGCATCAGAGCAGGTACTTGCAGGTTCAGAAAACCTTGCTCAGGCATCGCAGTCTGTAGCAGAAGGAGCAACGGATCAGGCGGCAGCAGTAGAGGAATTGCAGGCCACTATTGATGAATTGAGTAATGGAATAAGAGCTACAGCAGATGAACTTGACGAATCTTACAAAGAGGCATACAAATATGCAGAATTTGCGGAGCATAGCCGTACGGATATGACAGCTATGATGACATCAATGCAGCGAATCAGTGAGACATCTGAAAAGATTGGTGATATTATTGCACAGATTGAGGATATAGCAAGTCAGACAAATCTATTGTCATTGAATGCATCTATAGAGGCTGCAAGAGCAGGTGAGGCAGGAAAAGGCTTTGCGGTTGTTGCGGATCAGATTCGTAATCTTGCAGAGCAAAGTGCACAGTCAGCAGTTGATTCAAAAGCACTTATTGAAGCATCTGTTCATGAAGTTGATGAAGGTGACAGAAATGCAACGAGGGTTTCAGAATCATTGAACGAAGTGGTTGTGGGTGTGCATACCGTTGCAGAAAATGCAAAGAAGATGAAAGCGATATCCCTTAATCAGGCAGAGAGTATGGATCAGGCAGATTTAGCAACAGCTAAAATTGCAGAGATTGTACAGAACAACTCAGCAGCAGCACAGGAAACATCAGCTACAAGCGAAGAACTTACAGCACAGGCAACTGCTCTTAGCGGACTTGTATCTAAATTTAGGTTAAGAGATTAAAGATTGACAGGATAGATGATAAAAGTTTTCTAACAACAGTAAAATAACTTGTATACATAAAATTCAATGTTATACTATTGCTGTAACATAATAATAAAAAAAGCATATATTTTAGGATATATGCTTTTTTGTCTTTGTATTTAATCAGCAGGGAGGAAAAAAGTGAATGAATTTATAATATTGGCGATTCCATTTTTGGGCACATCGCTTGGAGCAGCAATGGTATTTTTTTTGAAAAAGCAGATAGCACCAAAATTTGAAAAGTTTTTGCTTGGATTTGCGGCAGGTGTGATGATAGCGGCATCCGTCTGGTCACTTCTGATACCGTCAATAGAGATGGCAGAAAAGCAGAATACGATAGAGTGGTTTCCGGCGTTGATAGGTTTTATGTTTGGAATAGGATTTTTACTTTTGTTAGACACGGTTATTCCACATCTTCACCTTGAGAGCGATAAGCCGGAAGGACTGAAACTTGGCGCATCAAAAATGACGATGATGTTATTAGCCGTTACACTGCACAATATTCCTGAGGGAATGTCGGTAGGAGTTGCATTTGCAGGAGCAGCGATGGAGGGGAGCGGGATTACAAAAGCAGCGGCACTTGCTTTGGCAGTGGGAATAGCAATACAGAATTTTCCGGAGGGTGCAATAATTTCAATGCCTTTGTGTAGTGAGGGCATAGGCAAAAAGAGGGCATTTTTCTACGGTGTGATGTCGGGAGTGGTAGAGCCTGTAGGTGGATTTATAACTATACTTATTGCCGGCAAAATTTCACCGATACTTCCGTATTTTCTTTCGTTTGCCGCAGGAGCAATGCTGTATGTGGTTGTCGAGGAACTCATACCGGAGGCTCAGAGAGGAGAACACAGTAATATAGGAACAATAGGGACTGCATTTGGATTTGCACTTATGATGGTGTTAGATGTAGCTTTGGGATAATAGGGAATTCATAAAAAATAGAAAGCATATTCATAAAAATAGAAAGCGGTACGATATATATTAAAAGAAAACATATTTATTGTAGTGTAAATAGGATATTAAAATGGGAGGTTTACCTTAATATGGAAGCTTTTAATATAACGGAAATATCAAAATTAAAGAATGATTTGTTGAATGAAAAGAAAATGTCAGGTGAAACAGAAAACAAGAAAACAGTTTTAGCTGATATATGGAAACAGGCTTTGGAGGACATTTTAGACCCGACAAGCAAAATGTCAGAAGCCGAGGAAAAAGAATATCATAACAAGATACTTAGAAAATTAAGACAAGGACGCCGGTTGACAACGGAAGAAAAGAATTATCTTCAGATACATGACCCTGAAATGTACAAAGTTGCTCTCCGTGTGGAAATGAGCAGAAAAAGATTTGTTGAGCAGGCAAAACACTGTAAATCAAAAGAGGAATTTCAGACATTGGTAGGCAACAACATGAAAACAGTTGAACAAGACCCGATGAAAGAATATATACAGGCGGCTATATCATATGAAGCACAGAATATAAGAAAATCGCCGTCATATGCGGCACTGCCTGACACAAACAGAGAAGCAGAAGAAAAGAGGAAAAAGGGTAAGAAAATAAAAAAATTAAGGGTTGATGAAGATAAAGATGAAGAAAAAAAATCGCCACTGCCATCAGAAAATTATGGCAGTGACATGAGAATGAATTCATTAAATATGACATTGAAACCGGCGTTTGATAACTTTAGTCAGCATCGTGCTTAACAGACAGATTTTCAAATCTGCTGATACCGTCACCATTTTCGTTTATGGCAAAAAGTCCGATAATGGTTCCGGTAAAGCCACCGGCAACTTCTGATGAAAGGTAGCGTGTCTCAGCATTGCTAAGGAATACATCATGACCGTTTTCATCTTTAAAGAAGAAATGATACTGCAAAGGTTCAGATTTAATATGGAGTGTTACCTTATCTGAATTTATCTCATAGTGTGTGCTTTCCTGCCAGATACATCCGATTGTCTGGCGGCTGTACACATATGTCTTGTTTTCGTTTTTCTCAACAACAACTTCATAGTGATGTTTTTCATCCATATAAAATGATATACCTGATTTTTCACTTCCCGGTATTACATCACATGTTATATCGAGGTCAAACTCAGTCTGTCTTATGCCGGCGAAAGTAGGTGAAGCAACATCATCAATAGTTACATTAGTTCCTTTTAATTCAAGACCGTTTTTATCAAACTTATAATTATCAGTGTTCGGAATTCTTATATAGCACCAGTCAAGTTTTTCATTAAGATTTTCAAAAGTTTTGTTGTAAGATAATTCCTGTGGGGCAAATTTAATATTGTCAGGAAGTTCAACTTCTATAGGTGTTGTACCGTTTACACCAATCTCAAACCATCCGTCATCATTCCATTTGACAGGGACAAGACATACCTCTCTTCCAAGGTGATGATATGTCTGCCACATATGTATCTGTCTGAAAGCGAGATGTGCAAACCACCAGTTTCCGTCGTTATCTTCAAGAATATCTCCGTGACCGGCAGCCTGAATCTGGTATCCGCCGAGATTTCTGTTTGTGAGAACCGGATTATTAGGATATGGAGTGTATGGTCCCCAGATATTTTTACTGCGTGAGTAATTTACCATATGACCATATTCTGTACCGCCCTCGGCTTCGAGAAGATAGTAGTATTCACCGAATTTATAGATGTGTGGTGCTTCGAGGAAACGGCCGCCTGTTCCGTGCCAAAGGAATTTGCTCTCGGAAAGCTTTTTGCCTGTATCAATATCAATCTGGCACATCTGGATGCATCCTCTGCCGTCAGCATCATTTCCATTGCTTATAAAATAGCATTTGTCATCCTCAAAATAGAGTGACGGGTCAATACCGTCCTGGTCTACAATAACAGGTTCAGACCATTCTCCATAAATATCATCAGTATATACATAGAAATTTTGATGATAACTGTCATTGGTTGTTACCATATAAAATCTGCCGTTGTTGTATCTGATAGTAGGCGCAAAGACACCGCCTGAACTGCGTACAGTGTAAAGGTCAATCTGTGAAGCTCTTGTGAGACAATGACCGATTTGTTTCCAGTTTACCATATCAGTGCTTTCAAAAAGCGGAACACCGGGGAAAATGTGCATTGAACTGCATACCATATAATATTTTCCGTTTGCAGCGCAGATGCTTGGGTCAGGATAGAAACCTCTTACAATTGGATTTAAGTATTTCATATGTTATTTTACCTCTTTCTTTTTATTTTGCGTCGTATAATGTTATTTAGTTTTTATAAAAATTGTGTTATCCCTTGAGAACGGGGACAATAATTTATATAATATATTCTACAAACAAGATAGCAGTAAAAACAGCAGTTTTCATCAATTATTAAGACATAAAAATATACAAATCGGACATCAGTAAAAAGATAAGGAAACGGTGAAGGAGAAAAAGATGCAGGGGAGTAATGATTATAAAATATATGAACTGAGTGAGTTTACAAATGACAGCAGTTTTCCATTTTTTATTCAATATGGCAGGCATGATAATGAACTGTTTATTCACAGTCATAAAGATTTTTCGGAGCTTACGATAGTTCTGTCGGGAGAAGCATGTCATATTGTGGAAGATGAGAAGATGCCTGTAAAAAAAGGCGATGTATTTATTGTACACGGAGATACAAAACACGGGTATACAGACACGCATAATTTCAGAATATGCAATATTATGTTCAGAGAAGATTATTTTAATCTTAAAAAGTATGATATAAGTACAATGAGCGGTTTTCAGGCAATGTTTTATATTGAACCGGGACTTGTGAAAAATCATCATTTCACAGGGAGGATGTCGCTTGAAAAAGAAGAATTTGAGCAGGTTAAAGCAACGATAGCTGTCATGAATAATGAGTATAAACAAAAAAAAGAGGGGTATAAAACATTTATCACATCAAAATTTATGGAACTTCTGGTGAGATTATCAAGAATTTATAAAACAAACAGAGACAGGGGGGAAGATAAGATTTCACCATTGAAACTTGGCGAAGTCATAACATGGATAGATAAGAATTTCAGACAGGAAATATCGGTAGAACAGCTTTCAGAAAGAGCAGGGTATTCCGAGAGGCATTTTTTGAGAATATTTAAGGAAACTTATCATATGACGCCGACAGAATATATCAATGCGGTAAGGATAGAACATGCCTGTACGAAACTAAGGAAAACAAAAGAAAGTGTAACAGATATTGCATTTGACTGTGGATTTAAGAACATGAGTTATTTTTACAGGGTATTTGGAGATAAGATGAATATAACACCGAAAAAATATCGTAAATCCATATAGAATATGATTTGTCTATATTTTTTGCTAATGAATTGTTTTTATGGTAAACTATATAAGATTGTTTGAAAAAAATAAAATGATATACATAATAAATGTATTATCAGGGAGGGAGAAATGAATGATACTTGAATTAAAAAACATTGAAAAGTCTTTCGGTGACAAAAAAGTCTTAAAGGGTGTGTCATTAAGAGCTGAGAGCGGAAAGGCTTTTGGAATGCTTGGACGAAACGGAGCTGGAAAAACAACATCTATCCGTATTATGATGGATGTATTCCCGGCAGACAGCGGAGAGGTGCTGTTTGATGGCAGACCGATAGACTATGACAAGGTGGGTTTTGGATATCTGCCGGAAGAAAGAGGTTTATATCCAAAAAAGAAGATAATAGAGCAGCTTGTTTATTTTGCTGAACTTAAAGGAATGAAAAAGAGCGATGCCGTAAAGGAGATAGATTACTGGCTTGACAGGCTTGATATGAAGAAATATCGCAATAAGCGTCTTGATACATTGTCAAAGGGAAATCAGCAGAAGATACAGCTTATCACGGCACTGGCGCACAATCCGGAAATAGTTATTCTTGATGAGCCGTTTTCGGGACTTGACCCTGTAAATGCAATGTTACTTAAAGATGTGGTTAAAGAAACTATACAAAAAGGAAAGATTGTATTATTTTCAAGCCATCAGATGAATTATATAGAAGAATTTTGTGACAATATAGCTATTATAAACGGTGGGGAGGTTGTACTTACAGGTGACCTGCATGAGATAAAGCACAATTATCCACGCAATCGTCTTGTAGTGCGCTCAGTACAGGATAGTGAGATAGCTGCAGAATATGGAGAAATGTGCAGCAGGGGAGAGAGTGGAGAACTTATCATTACTCTTAAAGCACCGGATGAAAAGAAAGCTGTCATGAAAAATATTACTGATAAATATGATGTTGATGAGATAAAAGTTTATGAGCCTGCGTTAAATGATATATTTGTGGAATATACAAGCGATAATAAACAGGGGGGAGAATGATGAAACAGTTTGGAAAAATATTAAAGTTTGAATTAAAAAATTATATGAAAAACAAGGTTTTTGTGGGCGTTACGGTATTGCTTGTGGTGATAATAGCTGTTGTTATGTTTATGCCGCGTATTTTGAATCAGAGTGGAGATGAAAGTGATGATAAGTCGATTGAAAATCCAACTGAGGTAATGCTGCTTGCAGGAGATAATAAGGAAAATGAAAAAATCGCAAAAGAAGCATTTGCAAATGTATTTTCTGACTATGAAATAAAAATTGTGGACAATGACATAAAGAGCATCAAAAAGCAGATAACTGATGGTGATGCAGACTGTGCGTTTGTGCTTAAAGGTCTTACTTCTTATACATATTATGTAGAAAATCTTTCAATGTATGACAATAATCAGGAGGCAGTGGAAGAAATTCTTAAAGAAGTTTATCGTTCAAATGAAATGCTTAAAAGCGGATTGTCTGAAAGCCAGGTAAATGCCATACTTACAAAACAGATTGACGGTAATACAAAGGAACTTGGCAAGAATCAGATGCAGTATTTTCTCTATACATACATAATGGTGTTTGCACTTTATATGGTAATACTTTTATATGGACAGATGGTTGCCACAAATGTTGCATCTGAAAAGAGTTCGCGTGCAATGGAACTTCTTATAACGAGTGCAAAGCCTGTTGCAATGATGTTTGGAAAAGTCATTGCATCCTGCATAGCGGGATTTATACAGATAGCAGCCATATTTGGAGCATCCCTTTTATGTTTTAACATAAATAAATCATACTGGACGGATAACGGTTTGATAAAGTCAATATTTGACATACCTGCTGAGCTGTTTGTATATATGCTTGTATTCTTCATACTTGGCTTTTTAATATATGCTTTTTTATATGGTGCAGTCGGTTCAACAGTGTCAAAACTTGAGGATATAAATACGGCAGTTATGCCTATAAGTCTTATATTCATTGTTGGATTTGTGGTTGTGGTATCTGCTATGTCGGGTGGAAGTGTTGATACACTGCTTGTAAAGATATGTTCGTTTGTACCGTTTACATCACCTATGGCTATGTTTACAAGGATAGCAATGACAACAGTACCTTTTTATGAAATAATAATCTCCATTGTGATACTTATCGCATCAGTCATTGGAACAGGTGTCATATCAGCTAAGATTTACAGGGTAGGTGTGTTGTTATACGGAAAAGCTCCAAAACCATTTGACATAATAAAATCAATATGGAAAGCATAGTTTTGTGAATGCAGGAAGTGCAAGGTTTAGCTGTTACAAATACTTTCAGGATTTTCCTGTCGTTCTTTACAAATGGGGTGTCTATGTGTAAAATAGGATGTATATAGATTGAATATCTGAAGCAAAAAGATATTTAAAAACAGTTAGAAATGGAGAGACAAAATGGATAATCAGAAGTTAGCGGATTTATTGTTCCCGGAAAAATTAGAGACACCGGAATACTACGAGGAGAAATTTCCATATAGAAAACTGCCAAAAGGTGCAGAAGTTACAAGAATGGCACCAAGCCCTACAGGTTTTATACATCTTGGCAATTTATACAGTGCTTTGGCTGACGAGCGTATAGCACACAGAAAAAAAGGTGTATTTTATCTTCGTATAGAAGATACTGATGCAAAGAGAAAGGTAGAAGGTGCAGTTGAGACTATTATAAATGTACTTCGTTATTTCGACATAGAATTTGATGAGGGTGCCGGATTTGAGGGCTCGGATGAAGGAAATGCATATGGACCATATTTCCAGAGACAGAGAGTTGAGATATATCACACATATGTCAAGGAACTCGTGAAAAAAGGTCTTGCTTATCCTTGTTTTTGTACAGAAGATGAACTTTCAAAAGTCAGGGAACAGCAGGAAGCCGACAAGGTGCTTACAGGTTATTACGGAAAATATGCGACATGCCGCAATCTCTCATATGAAGAGATAGAGAAAAATATAAAAGAAGGTAAGCCGTATGTTGTCAGACTTCGTTCACAGGGACAGCCCGACAGGGAAATCACATTTGTTGACAGCATAAAGGGAGAGATAAAACTTCCTGAGAATATACATGATATTGTTATATTGAAGCAGGATGGTGTGCCTACTTACCACTTTGCACATGCGGTTGACGACCATCTTATGAGAACGACAATGGTTATCAGAGGCGGTGAGTGGCTTGCATCAGTTCCTACACATTATGAGCTTTTCCATCTTCTTGGATTTAAGATGCCAAAATACGGTCATACAGCACATCTTATGAAATTTGATGAGGAGACAGGTGGAAAGAGAAAGCTTTCAAAGAGAAAGGATCCTGAACTTTCGCTTGATTATTATAGAAAAGACGGATATCATCCATATTGTATGAAAGTATATCTTCTTACATTGCTCAATTCAAACTTTGAAGAATGGCACGACAAATTCCCTGACAAGGATATAAATGAATTTCCGTTCTCTGTTGACAACATGAGCAAGTCAGGTGCTTTGTTTGACAAGGACAAACTTCACAACATCTGTAAAAATGAGCTTTCAAAGCTTTCGGAGAATGAAGTTTATGATTTTTTATATGATTGGGCATGTGAAAATGAACCTGAGAAGAGTAAAGTATGGTTTGCAGATAAAGAAAAAATGCTTGCTATATTGAGACTTTATATGGGTGTCGGAATGAAGCGCAGAAGAAAAGACCTTGTTTATGCAAAACAGGTATTTGAGATGATTTCTTATTTCTTTGATATTGAGCAGGAACAGGAAAAAGATGAATTTAGAGCAGATAAGGAAACTGTAAACGAAGTATTAAAAGAATATCAGGCACTTTATAGTCATGATGATGATAATTCACAGTGGTTTAACAAACTTAAAGAGATAGCAGACAAGCTTGGATATGCGTCAGACATGAAAGTATACAAAGCTGAGCCTGAGAAGTATAAGGGAAATGTTTCTGATATAGCAGAAATTGTAAGAATTGCAATTACAGGCAGAGCAAATACTCCTGATCTTTGGTCTATAGTTCACATTATGGGTGAAGAGCAGATGAATGACAGAATAAACGCTGTTATAACACAGTAGGCAGCAGAAAAGCAATATTTAAAATGAAAATACACAGGAGGAAATTTGGATGAGCAAGCTTACGGAAGAACTTTCAAACCATGGCTGTGATATGAAAGTGACTTTGGAAAGATTTTTAGGTGACGAAGATTTCTATGAAAAGTGTCTTAGAGAAATGCTTAATGATTCAAGTTTTGAAGAACTTGGCAAAGCAATTGAAGCAAATGATGTAAAAGCAGCTTTTGAGAGTGCACATACATTAAAGGGATTAGCTGCCAATATGGGACTTGATCCAATGCTTGATATAGTTGTTGAACTTGTGGAACCGTTAAGAAACGGTATTTTAGATGGAATGGATGTCATATATCTGAAGCTTATGGAGGAAAAGAAAGAATACGATAAGTTTTTAGATGCATAAAAAATAAAATATTTTCCCATGCAGGTTTAGGAGAAATAGAGAGGAGGGTTATGGCTGGAAAGTTTTATGCTGTAAAAGAGGGAAGAAACATCGGAATTTTTGAAAGCTGGATTGATTGCAAGAAACAGGTTGACGGGTATTCAGGAGCAAAGTACAAAAGCTTTAAAAGCAGAAAAGAAGCTATGGAATATCTGGATAGTACAAAAGGAGCATGTGCAAATGATGCAGATGAGATTACGGCATATGTGGATGGAAGTTACAATATAGCCACAAATGAATTTTCTTATGGGGTTGTTATATTGAAAGAAAATGAAGTTATTACTAAATTCAATGGCAGGATGGATGATAAAAATCTTGCGTCTATGCGGAATGTTGCAGGGGAGATAAAAGGTGCCGAGGCAGCAATGAAATATGCCTTAGAAAACGGATATAAGTCTATTGCGATATATCACGATTATGAGGGGATAGCAAGATGGTGCCTCGGTGAATGGAAAGCAAACAAAGATGGAACAAAGGCATATAAGGCATATTTTGACAGTATAAAAAATTATATAAATATAAGATTTGTAAAGGTAAAGGGTCATTCAAATGACAGGTACAATGATATGGCTGATATATTGGCAAAGGAAGCTTTAGGCTTAAATTAAAAGGAGATTATATATGCGGGAACTTCATAAAAAAAATATGTTGATTGTAGAGATAGGAGTTTTATTACTGATTATCATGACTTTTGTGAGCTATGGTGTATCAGTTAAAAGTTATATAGGTACAGCAATTTTGATATTGTGCGGTTTACTTGTATTCGTTGGATATAAGTACATAAAGAATGATTTGGCAACGGCACTTATGATAACAGTAATACCTTCGGTTGGAACATTTGCATATGCATTTGTAATGGGTGGAAATCCGATAACGTTCCTTGCAAATTATGTGTTTCTTGCGATGATGGCAATGTATTTTGAAAGTACATATGTGTTATATTTTGCAATACCCGTTGGTGTGCTGGGTCTTATATTTACAATTATAAATCCGGTAGTTATAGCAGGAACAAAGGAAAGCCGCACATCAGCTTTTATGAAAGTATTATTTTTAGCGTTTACAGGTGCTGTTCTTGTAAATGCGACAAAGAGAGGCAGAAATCTCTTAAATAAAGCTGAGAAGGCTAGAGATGAGATTAAGAATAATGAAAATGTGGCTATGTCAATTGCTGATGAGCTTAGAGGTGTGATAGCAGAATGCCGTAGAGAGGTAGATTCACTGGATGAAAATTCACATAATGTTGGACAGGCAACAGAGCAGATGAATGAGGCAACAGACAGTACATCTCAGGCAACGATAGCTGTAAGTGAAAAGATTGGACATGCTGCAGATGATATAAATGAAAATCTTGAGTATGCCAAAAAACTTGAAGAAAGTTTTGAGGATGTAAATAGCGCAGTAGATACAGGAAACAAAGAGGCAGGTTATGTAAAAACGGAACTTGGCAGAATGTCAGGAACAGTTTTGGAAGCAAAGGATGCCACACTTTCTCTTATAAATGAGATGGATAGGATTAAGGATATTTTAGCAGAGATAAATTCTATTGCATCACAGACAAATCTTTTGTCTCTCAATGCTTCTATAGAAGCAGCGAGGGCAGGAGAACAAGGCAAAGGTTTTGCTGTTGTTGCCGATGAGATACGCGGATTGTCAGAGCAGAGTGCACAGGCAGCAGGAAACATCCAGCAGATTCTTGGAAAACTCGCAGAGTCAATAAATGATGTTGCGGACAAGATTAGTGACGGTGCTAATGCGGCAATCGAGGGTGTTGACAAGGTGACGGAACTTGCAGGCTGTTTTGATAAGATAAATGATGCCACGGACAATGCCAATGCATTTGTTAAAAATGAGTATGAACTTATAGAGTCGGTTCAGAATAATTTTAAGTCAATACATGATGAGATTGAGACTTTGGTATCCACATCAGAAGAAAATTCTGCAATGATAGAAAATGTTTTTGCCAGTGTAAAAAGCCAGACAAATGCTATTTCGGGGGTTGTGGAATATATTAAAAATATAAGTTCACTGTCAGATAAATTGGAGGAACATTTTGAAAAATAATATTGTTTTGGCGATGCTTGCCCATGTTGATTCGGGCAAGACAACGCTTTCGGAAGCGATGCTTTATCTTTCGGGAAGTATAAGGAAACTTGGAAGGGTTGACCACAAAGATGCTTTCCTTGACACATATTCAATGGAGAAAGACAGAGGAATAACAATATTTTCTAAGCAGGCTATGTTTGGGTGGAAAGACCTTGACATAGCCTTGCTTGATACACCGGGACATGTTGATTTTTCTGCCGAAATGGAGAGAACACTGCAGGTACTTGACTATGCAATACTTGTGATAAGCGGGCCGGCAGGAATACAAAGCCACACTGAGACAGTATGGAGATTACTGAAAAGATATAATGTACCAGTTTTTATTTTTGTGAATAAAATGGATATCGGTGATTGTCAGAAAGACGAAATAATGTCAGGTATTATAGAGAGATTCGGAAGTGAATGTGTAGATTTCACATGTGAAACCGGTGATGAATTTTTTGAGAATATCGCAATGTGCGATGAGGATGTACTTGAAAAATATATGGACTCCGGAAATATAGATGATGAGGATATAAGAAAACTGATTTTTGAGAGGAAATTAGTTCCTTGTTATTTTGGCTCGGCATTAAAACTTGATGGAGTAGAAGAAATTCTTGACGGTCTTGAGAAATATACATTGAAAAAAGAGTATCCTAATGAATTTGGAGCGAAAGTATATAAGGTATCAAGAGATGATAAAAATAAAAGGCTGACATATCTTAAAGTGACAGGCGGAGAACTCAAAGCTAAGATGTATATTGAACAGCTTGACGAAAAAGCGGATCAGATTAGGATTTATTCTGGAAATAAATTTACTTCTGTTGATGAGGTTAAGGCAGGACAGATATGTGCTGTAACGGGGCTTGAAAAGACTTATCCGGGCATGGGACTGGGTGTTGAGAAAAATTCTGAAATGCCTGTACTAGAACCTGTTATGACTTATAAGGTCACACCGCAGGAAAATGACGATATACACAAGCTTTATGATGACATGAAGACACTTGAACAGGAAGAACCGGGTCTGCATGTAGTGTGGAATGAAGAACTGCAGGAAATTCATACGGGAATTATGGGTGAAGTTCAGATTGACGTATTTAAAAATCTTATATGGGAAAGGTTTCATACGAGAGTTGAATTTGGAGAGGGAAGTATAGTCTATAAAGAGACAATCGCAAATACGGTAGAGGGTGTTGGTCACTTTGAACCGTTGAGACATTATGCTGAAGTACATTTAAAACTTGAACCGGGAGAGCCTGACAGTGGAATAGTCGTTGAGTCACAGGCTAGTGAAGATAAGCTTGATAAGAACTGGCAGCGTCTTATAATGACGCATATAGACGAGAGAGAACATCCCGGAGTTTTGACGGGTTCTTCAATAACAGATATAAAAATAACACTTATGTCGGGAAGAGCACATGAGAAACATACCGAGGGCGGTGATTTCAGACAGGCAACGTACAGGGCCATAAGACAGGGGCTTATGAATGCACAAAGTGTGCTGTTAGAGCCTTATTATTCGTTCAGGCTTGAAATCCCAAATGACTGTGTTGGCAGGGCTATGACTGATTTTGACAGGATGGGAGCAAAGTTTGAAGGGCCTTTTCAAAAAGGTGAAAATTCAGAGTTTACAGGAATTGCACCTGTTGCCCAAATGAGTGGTTATATGATGCAGGTAAATTCATATACAGCAGGAAACGGAAGACTTTCATGTACACTTAAAGGCTACAGACCATGCAAAAATCAGGATGAGATAGTAGAACAGAAAATGTATGACTCGGAAGCCGACTTAAACAATCCGACAGGTTCAGTATTTTGTGCACACGGTTCAGGATTTTATGTACCTTGGTATGAAGTGCCGAAATTTATGCATCTTGAAGCGTCTGTACCTATGGATACGGATAAAACGGAAACTGAGACATCGGATGATGAGATATACAAGACGGCAAAAATCTGCAGCGGTGCATTCAGGGGAAGTGAGAGTGGTTCAGTCGAGGAAGATAAAGAACTTGAAGCAATCTTTGAGAGAACATTTGGAAAAAGTGCATCGGGAAAAGGCAGTGGAAGTGACACTGAGGGAAGATTTGGCTATGAGAGGAAAAAATGGTCAAAGAAACCAAAAGAGACGGTTTATGATGTGGGTGGCGCCGAGTATTTAAAAAGACATGAAAAAAGTACAAAATCCGGCAGACAGTATCTTCTTGTAGACGGATATAATATTATTTTTTCATGGAAAGAATTAAATGAGTTGTCTAAGGAAAATCTTGAGGCGGCAAGAACAAAACTCATGGATATTTTGTGTAATTATCAGGGCTTTAAAGGATGTGAACTTATACTTGTGTTTGACGCATACAAGGTTAAGGGAAACCCGGGAGAAGTGTCAAAATATCACAACATAAATGTTGTATATACAAAAGAAGCAGAAACAGCAGATATGTATATAGAAAAAGTAACACATGAGATAGGAAAAAAGCATAATGTAACGGTGGCAACCTCAGACGGACTTGAACAGATGATAGTCATCGGCTCAGGAGCATATAGAATGTCAGCGAGAGAATTTGAGCAGGAGATAAAAAAGACGGAAAAAGAGATTGGGGAAATGATTGAATAGTGTACTGTAGTTCTCGTTTCGGAGAACATAAAAAAAGATGATAGTTTATTAAAAGAAGATAAACTATCATCTTTTTTGTTGTATGGCCTAAAGGCCTAATTTGCGAAATGTAGTTTCTCTTGGAGGAGAAATGGAATGGAGCAAATAAAAAAACCACCTGCTATGCAGGTGTGAGTAAA